>JBPCXM010000367.1:0-3341 GCA_051008535.1 Pseudomonadales bacterium
TGCTGGAAGACGGTCGCCTGACTGATGGTCACGGGCGGACGGTAGATTTTCGAAATACCGTGGTGGTAATGACCTCCAACCTAGGCTCGGACGTGATTCAGGAACTGGCGCAGGACAAGTCTTACGACACGATTAATCTCGACGGCAAAACCGATGACGCGGTGGTGGACGAAAACCGCTACGCGGCAATGAAGGAAGCGGTCATGAACGTGGTGAACCAGCATTTTCGCCCCGAATTTATTAACCGTATCGACGAAACTGTGGTATTTCATCCGTTGGCGCGCGCGCAAATTCGCGGCATCGCTACGATTCAGTTGAGTTTCTTGCAGCAACGCTTGGCTGAACGTGAATTGCAATTGAATGTGTCGGATGATGTGCTGGATAAAATCATCGAAGCGGGCTTCGACCCGGTTTACGGTGCCCGACCCTTGAAGCGTGCCATTCAGCAAATGCTGGAGAATCCGTTGGCGCAGGAGATATTGGCAGGAAAATTTGCGCCTGGAGCCGTAATAAAGGCTGAGTTGGATGGCGACAGAGTGAGCTTTATGGTGCAATAGCGCCTCTCCCGACATCCATGTCTACCGAGGCATACCGTACGTCCTGTACATAAAAAGGCCGGCGATATATGCCGGCCTTTTGCTTTATTCGCGTTCTGAAACTTAGCAGTACGTATCCATTGCGACTTTGGCAGATTTTTTCTGCTCTTCTTTCTCTTCATCGCTTAAATATCGCACTTCGCCTTTATCATCTTTCTGCTTGATTCGCGCTCGCTCGTTCAACAATTTGTAGTTGAAACTGGCTCGCTCACACACTTCCTTGTTCTTTCTCGGATTGGGTGTGCTTGCTTCGGCCAACTTTCGCTTCGCTTCCTGTTCGCTTTGCGGTGCTGCCAGGCTGTCTTTTTTTACGGCGCTGGAACTACCGCTGCTGGTTTTAATACGGGTCGATTTTATGCCTTTCGGTGGCCGCTCGCTGTAGTGCACGATGTTTTCATTGTCCACCCAGCGGTAAACAACATCGGCCTGGCTGGACACGGGTAGCAGAGCCATAGCCGTGAAAAAGCATGCGGACAGTAAATAGCGGTTTAAATGAAACATAGCTGCTTAAAAAATAACAATGTGTAATGTATAAAGAATAGGCCAGCCTGGCGCTTTTTGCGAACCTCGGAAAGCGTCGAAATGGAAATAAAAAGCTTTGTGACGCGAATAAACAGGAATAAGGCGATTTAGGTGGGGTTGCAGGTTGACTTGCGCCTTGTTTAACTAAAAAATGAACGGTTTCGCACACTTAGAGCTAATCGGAGATAAATTTACTTGATTCAACCCCACTCATCGCAACATGAGTTAGAGAGTTAGGTAAACCGCCTCCGAAATTCCCGCGTCAGTTAGCGCGTTTTTTGGTCAATCAGGAGTGTAGCAGTGGAGCTTATGTCAGGCGGCGAAATGGTCGTCAGGGCTTTGCAGGACGAGGGCGTCGAATTTATTTTCGGCTACCCCGGCGGTGCCGTTTTACATATTTACGATGCTTTGTTCAAAAGTGAAGAGGTAGAGCATATTTTGGTGCGCCACGAGCAAGCGGCTACGCATGCAGCCGACGGCTATGCGCGCGCGACAGGCAAAACCGGCTGTGTGCTGGTGACATCGGGTCCAGGCGCGACCAATGCCATCACCGGCATTGCGACTGCGTATATGGACTCCATTCCCATGGTGGTGCTTTCTGGCCAGGTGCAAAGCCATCTGATCGGCGAAGACGCCTTTCAGGAAACTGATATGGTCGGCATTTCAAGGCCAATTGTGAAACACAGCTACCTGGTCAAGCACGCTGCGGAAATACCGGATGCCATTCGTAAGGCTTTCTATATTGCCTCTACCGGCCGACCGGGTCCGGTGGTGGTCGATATACCAAAGGACATCACCAATCCGACCGAGCGTTTTGAATATCAGCCGCCGAAACCGGTGCGCTTGCGCTCCTACAACCCCACAGGTCGTGGTCATTCGGGACAAATAAAAAAGGCCGTTGGTTTGCTGTTGCAAGCCAAGCGACCGGTGATCTATTCAGGTGGTGGCGTCATTTTGGGCAATAGCTCGCACCTACTGACCGAGCTTGCACACGAGTTGAATTACCCGGTGACCAACACCTTGATGGGCTTGGGCGCGTTTCCGTCCAACGACAAGCAGTTTCTTGGCATGTTGGGTATGCATGGCACCTTCGAAGCTAACACTGCTATGCATCATAGCGATGTGATTTTGGGTGTCGGCGCGCGTTTCGACGATCGGGTGACTAACACGATTGCCAAGTTTTGCCCGACGGCAAAAATCATTCACGTGGACATCGACCCCACATCAATCTCCAAGACAATACGTGCCGATGTGCCCATTGTTGGCCCCGTTGATTCCGTGTTGCAAGAGATGTTGGAGCAAGTACAGCGCCGCAAGGGTCACGACGACAGCGGCTATTCGGCTGCTGCCATCGATACTTGGTGGCAACAAATCGACGAGTGGCGCAAACAACACGGTATTTACACGGCACCGCGATACAATGTGGCCGATTCTGAACAAATGAAACCGCAACAAGTGGTGGAGATGCTCTATAAATTAACCAACGGTGAGGCGTATATCACCTCCGACGTGGGTCAGCATCAAATGTTCGCGGCGCAATACTACCGCTTCGACCAGCCGCGGCGCTGGATCAACTCGGGTGGTCTTGGCACCATGGGTTTTGGTTTGCCGGCTGCCATGGGTGTCAAGCTGGCGTTTCCCGATGCCGCGGTTGTATGCGTCACGGGCGAGGGCAGCATTCAGATGAATATTCAAGAGCTGTCTACCTGCACGCATTACAACTTACCGGTGAAAATTATCAATATAAATAATCGCGCGCTCGGTATGGTGCGCCAGTGGCAGGACATGCAGTACGCCGGTCGCCATTCGCAATCTACTTATGAAGATTCGTTACCGGATTTCGTCAAACTAACTGAATCGTACGGTCATGTCGGTATGCGGGTGGATCGCTTTGATGACCTGGAAGAGAAAATGCGGGAGTGTTTTGCGCTGACCGATAGACTGGTATTTATGGATATCTACGTGGACCCGAACGAGCACGTATACCCCATGCAGATTGCGCCGAACGGATCGATGCGAGATATGCATTTAAGCAAGACGGAGCGAAGCTGATGCGTAGAATTATTTCTTTGCTAATGGAAAATGAGCCGGGCGCGCTATCGCGCGTGATCGGCCTGTTCTCACAGCGCGGCTACAATGTTGAAACCTTGACCGTGGCCCCCACCGAAGACGAAACGCTGTCACGGCTGACGCTGACGACCATCGGTGACGACAGAATAATCG
>JBPCXM010000368.1:0-6880 GCA_051008535.1 Pseudomonadales bacterium
GTTCTGGAATTATCGGTGCGGCTTGACGATCCCATGACTGGCATGATCCAGCGAAAGTGGCGCATATAGAAGTCGGTAACGGTAAGTAACCTACAGAGACTAGCCGTGGTACCATCATAAAATCAGATAGTTACGTACATTCGCGCATGCTAGTCGGGCTCGATCGAACAAACATCAAGGCGCTAGAGCCGCAGGCGTGGGAATCAATTTATGGTTGAAAAGATAAGTGACTGGAGCGAGTCCGAAGCACGGACGATCCGGGAACAATTGAGTCGTCTTCTGGCGAGCTCGCTATTCATGCATGCCGAGCGGCTGGGCCGATTTCTAAAATTTGTCGTCGATGAGACGCTAGCGGGGCGCGCCGATCGACTCAATCAATACGCGATCGCCATCGATGTTTTTGATCGCGACGAGACTTTCGATCCAACCGTCGATGCCATCGTTCGGGTAGAGGCGGGGCGCTTGCGTTCGAAGCTGCTGGAATACTATGACGACCTGGGCAGCGACGATTCGATTCGAATCGAACTGCCAAAGCGAAGTTATAAGGCGACATTTCGGCGCCCATCTGCCAGCGTTGCGTCATCAGCGGTCGATACAGATGCTGAACGCGAGAGTTTTCCACGTGTTGACTCGAATAAGACCTCAAAATTAACCGAGCCGACGATTGCTGTACTGCCCTTCGTCAATATGAGTCCGGATCCAGAGCAGGAGTATTTTGCGGATGGCGTCACCGAAGATCTGATTACTGATCTATCAATGCTCCCAGGAATCTCCGTCATTTCTCGCCAATCCACGTTCGCATATAAAGGCGTCGCTGTTACTGTGCAGCAAGTATGCGAGGAACTCGGCGCTAATCTCGTGCTGGAAGGCAGCGTGAGGAAGGTCGGAAACATGGTGCGCATTACCGCGCAGTTAATCGAAGGTTCTAATGGGCAACACCTGTGGGCGCAACGCTATGATCGCGACGTGGGGAATATCTTCGCTATTCAAGATGAGGTGAACCAGAAAATCGTCGCTGCTTGCAGTTTGCAGTTAACAGACAGCGAGCGTAAGAGGCTGGTACGGCGCGGGACCGATGTTATCGACGCGTACGACTATGTACTGCGAGGAATGAAGGAAACGCAATCGAACACAATGGAAGGATCCGCGCGCGCCAGATACTGCTTCGATAGCGCACTCGAGCTCGATCCAGACTATGGAGCTGCTTACGCGCGCCTGGCAATTAACTACGTGTTTCGTTGGATTCAAGGTTGGAGCAAATCGGCAAAAGATTCCATCGATAAGGGACTTGAGCTTGCGCTCAAAGCAGTCTCTGTTGATGATCAACTCCCGCTCGCTCATGCGGCTTTATGCTGGGCTTACGTATGGCAGGGTGAACACGACAAAGCAATTGCTGCGGGTCGGCGTGCGATTGAATTAGACCCAGATGACGTTGTCGCACTCGAGCGCCTTGCGTTATGCATGAACTGGGCGGGCCAAGCCGAGTCCGGTTTGCCATTGATTGACAAGGCCAAACGCCTGAATCCCAACCGAAGCTATGCTTTTCCACGAGGCGTAGCTATGTTTATGCTGGCGAATTACGATGAGGCCATAAAAATGCTTCAAAGTAGCTTCGAATTGAACCCCAATTTCGTACCATCCGGCTTGTATCTTGCAGCCAGCCACGCTCTTGCCGGGAACGAACGAGAGGCCCAAGCTACCGTCACGGCCATAAAACGGCTAAGGCCCAATGATAGGCTTGCCAAAGGTAGTCGTCCCCAATTCAAAAACCCTGAGGATCGTGAACGGTTTTTTGGCGGTCTCCGTCAGGCGGGCCTTTCCTAAGCCCTGTCGCCGCAGCCGGAGCAGCTTTCACTGTTTAGCTCAGGCGAATACAAAAGCATTTAGCTTATTGCCGTCCAGATCGCGAAAATAGCCGGCGTAGAAGCCTTCGCCGCGCTGCCCGGGCGCTCCCTCATCGCTAGCGCCGAGTTCGATGGCCTTGGCGTAAAACTCATTCACTGCTTCCTTGCTCGGCATCAGGAGAGCGACCATCACACCGTTGCCGACGCTCGCCGGCTTGCCATTGAACGGTTTCGTCACTGCCAGAGCAGGCTGATCCATGGACATGCCCCAGGCGATAAAACCATCCTGGTCAAAAATGCGTGTCTCGCCGATGCTACCCAGCAGCTCGTCGTAAAATTTGCAAGCTCGTTCCAGGTCGTTGGTGCCAAGTGTGGAATAGCCAATCATTGCGGTTCTCCTGATTTTAGAAGGTTTTGCTACAGATGAATGGTAACTCATCCACACATGTAAAGTTCAGCACGAAGTTGTTGGATTGACAATGAAAGTGTGGGCTGGACTGCAGCTAGCGTTGTACAGCAAACGGAACTTCTAGCGTATTGTCTCCTTCACGCGCTGGCTGGCCAATCATTTCGTCATAAGCACTTTGCTGCCGCAATACCGTTTCTTCCGCGTTGACCAGCTCCAGCACCAAGTGAACCTCCGACAGCTTAGTAGTACGAAAAGGACTGCCATCGTCGTTGTGTAAGAGCTTCTCCTGTCCGTCGATGACTATGGTGATAATGTATAACATCTGATCAACAGAGTGCACGATTGCCTTGCGCAGCGAAGGGTAATTGTATACATCGGCAATCCTCAGTTTCATAGTCACTCTCGCAAGATCGTCGGATATAATGCTGCTACGCGTGGGTCGTAGAATCGGACCACCGGACCTAGCCCGCACTTTTAGATGCTATGAGGATTCAACGATGCTGCCCAATTTGACCGCCAACGAAGCTCGCGTCGTTGGCTGCCTGATGGAGAAATCTGTCGTCACACCGGATCAATATCCGCTGACACTCAATGCGCTAACCAGCGCTTGTAATCAAAAGTCTGCGCGCGATCCGGTGATGTCGCTAGAGCCGGGGATGGTTCAGCGTGCTGCTCGTGACCTGGCGGAAAAAAATTTCGCCCGCGAAGACGAAAGCTTTAGGAGTGGAGTGGCGAAATACCATCAGCGCTTCTGCAACTCTGCCTTCAGCGACTATCAGTTTGATCCGGCGCAGTTTGCTATCGTCTGCTTGCTTTTGCTGCGTGGCCCGCAAACACCAGGAGAGCTGAGGGCGCGTAGCGGGCGGTTGCATGCTTTTGTTGATAATTCTGCTGTGGTGGAGGCGGCCACAGGTCTGATCGAGCGCGAGGGTGATGCGCTGTTGGTGCAATTACCGCGAACGCCGGGGCGCAAGGACGCGGAATTTATGCACCTGTTCTGCGGCCAGGTTGACGTTGCTGAGCACTCTACCAAGGTGCAAGCCGCGAAGGTCCCGGCGGCTTCGGAACGTGCAACCGTCGCCGAGTTGGAACAAAGAGTCAGCAAATTGGAAGCAGAAGTCGCCGAGTTGAAGGAGCATTTAAAAACATCGCAATGATTCGATCATACTAAAAGCGATAACGAATCTTGGCCACAATCTGTTCCGCGATTACGTCATCCCAGGCATTGTTAAACAAGCCGAATGGGCTGTCGCCTGTATCTTCGCTCTCCCACAACCCACCCCGGGTATAGACTAGGAATATGTCCGATAACGGCGCCAGTTCGTAACGGTAGCGTATTTGCAAAGCCGTGTCGCTGACACTAAAGTCATCCACGGCTGTGCCCGAACGCCGCGGACGGCCACTACTACTGAGAGCAAAGCCTTGCAGCGCATCCGCTTCGACTCCCACCCACTGAAACTTGACTCGCACTTCCTGGCGGGTGGATGGATACCAATCGAGGTTGATGCTCAACTCATAGAGATCGGTTTTGTAAGTAGCAAGCTGCTGCGTGCGAAATTCCCATAACAGCCATTCTTTAAAATACGTGTAGGATACCTCGCCGCTCAGGGTGACCCTATCACTAATGTAGTATTGGGGCTCGATTTCAAATTTGTGGGAAAACTTCTCGGTACCGGCGGTTTCGGCCTTATATACTAGTAGAAAGCTGAGTGCTCGGCCCCGGGGATTGAGGTATTTCACCTCGTACTCTTGCTGCGCGTCCATCTTCAGTACACCGTTGCCGCGGGTGATCAGATCATCGTAACTCACCGGCCGGTAGCCACCGATCACAGTTAGCTCCCGAGTATCGCGGTACACCCAGTAGCCCTGGATAGAAATTTGTCCCGGCAGGCGGTCACCATCCGTATTCTCCTGATAGCCTGCCTCCAGTTCATACCAACTCGAACGCAGAGACGAGTCGGGAGCGTGACTGTTAAAGTCGCGGCGGACGCTACCCAACAACTCCAACCAATCGTTGCGCTGCAAGAACCCCATATCGTTCATTTCAAACTCTTCACCGTAGTACGTTCCGTTTACCTGGTACTGCCATTCATCCGTTGGGGCATAGCGCCACTCCATCCACCCGGCGCCGTCCTGCGCATCGACGTCTTCATCCAGGTTGAACGCGTTGGCAGACTGCTGCAAATCGCTGTACATCAATTGCCCGCGCAGGCGCATGGTGCCTGTCATCTGCCAATCCATATCCAGCGCGTTGACCATGGCCTCTCGCTCTAGAGTATCCCGCTCGGCGTAAGTCAGGCTGTGGCCGAGGGTGACGCTATCAATGCGGCTTTGGATGCGGGTGGACAGGTAATCGCCGCCCTTGCTGTCGCCAGTATCGTCCTCCGTCACGGCAAAAAATCCGACGTCCATCATCGCGCCGTAATGGGTGAATTTCAGGGCCAGGTCGATATCGGTAATTTCCTCGTCCCCAGCATCCGCCTGGGCTCCGATGCGCCGGGTATGGACCAGGCGATCGTCCGTCGGAATCTCGCGGGTAAATAGCGTTTGGTTTTCGGTAAAAAATGGCCGCTTCTCCGAGAAGAAAGATTCTATCGCCGAGAAATTGACCACCAGATCGTCGCTTTCCACCTGACCGAAGTCTGGATTAATCGCGCCGGTAATCTGGGTACCGCTATTCGGTCGCCACACCACATCCAGACCCGCCTTCAGTTCGCTGTCGTCGTTCTCGATATCTTCGCTGGCGGTGACGTAGGGAAACCACTCCAGGGTCGATGTAGTCACCTGGCTGACTGGGGTGCGCTGCCAATCTGAAAGGAAGGTGGGGCGAGCAAAACTGGCATCCGGATAAGCAAAACGCAAGGACTCATCGAACACCACGCGACCAAAATAGAAGGCCATATTTTTCTCTGTCTCGCGTGAAGTGGTCATGGGCGCAACTGTCCAAGGCACATGGATTTCTGTATACCAGTTATTTTCGTCCTGACTGGTCTGCGAATACCAGATGCCATCCCAGTCACCAGACCAGTTATTTTCGTCGTTGAAAATGCCATCCTGAATAGTGTTGGCGGCACCGACAGTAAAGTCGTAGCCGGACAGGCCGTTGCCGTCGAAATCAATCCCCAAGACGTTGCGGTCTGCGGTGATTTCGGAGTCCCGCGCGAAGCGGCGCTGCACCCGTTTGACCCCCGGTGGCTGGTAGTTGGTGAAGCCGACATAAATGCCGTCCTCATTCGTTATCAAGCGCGCTTCGGTGCGATATTTGGCCGCTTTACCGGTGAGAGGTTCGGTGCTGACAAACTGATCAAAAACGCGCGCCTGTTGCCACTCGGGTTCATCCAAAACGCCATCGACAACAATTGCGGCGATGCCAATGCAGGGAGCTGCTCCCAAGAAACCCACCATGAGAGCGATTAGCCGTCGATGCACCAACCCCTTGCTCCTTATTGATTAAAGGCACGTAAGTGCCAGCCGCTGATTAACAGCAATGTTATTATCGTGTAGGATATCGCTTAGACTTGACGTAACTGCTGTTTCAGTCTCGCTCTAGCGATGTGCGCCCCTACACTCGCCCTGTAACTTGCAGCAAAGACCCGAGCATGCACATTCCTGTTAAAGATATTCTTCACCAGGCACCAGTCATACCAGTGCTGGTGATCGAAAATCTTGTCCATGCAGTGCCGCTCGCGCGTGCATTGTACCAGGGTGGGCTGCCGGTGCTGGAAATCACGCTGCGAACGCCGGTTGCGTTGGACGCCATCCGCGCCATTAAAACGGCGGTACCGGACGCAATCGTGGGTGCCGGTACGGTCATCACCGCCGATGATATCAGCGACTGTGGTGCGGCAGGTGCACAGTTTATGGTCAGCCCTGGTGCGACGCCGGCTTTGCTTGGTGCCGCCGCGGCACAGGCGACTCCATTGTTGCCGGGCGTTGCTAGCGCCAGCGAAGCCATGCAATTGTTGGAACACGGTATTTCATACATGAAGTTTTTCCCGGCCGACGCGGCGGGCGGAACCGCATTTTTGAAATCACTGGCAGGTCCACTACCACAGATTACATTTTGTCCAACTGGAGGCATTAACCTGGAAAAAGCCGGTGAATATCTTGCTTTACCAAATGTCGTCTGTGTGGGCGGCTCCTGGATGGCAGCGCCGACCCTGGTGAACAATGAAGACTGGACTAAGATTGAAACTCTTGCGCGGCAGGCAGCCGCGCTTCAGTAAAATCGTTAGTTCAAAGTAGTTTTTCCACCTAAAGAACACGCCGCGCTGGTTCGATGACAAAGACGCGGTCAATCAATGTAACTCGGAGAGAGACAGCGATCATGAGCATTCCAAAACTACGCCTCGGCCTGATGGGCTTTGGGCATATCGGCAGGCAGGTTTATCACCTAGCGACTGAGAGTGAAGATATTGAAATCGTTGCGGTTTCCGATATCGGCAAACCGGAGATTCTGCACTATCTGCTAGACAGCGACTCCATCGAGGGTATAGAAAATACGCTGCAGGGAAACTACCTAGTCAATAGTAAGTTTGAAACCCGTATGATGCAAACCGACCGGCCAGAGGAAGTGCCTTGGGACATTTTTAATCTCGATGCGGTGATTGATGCAACGGGAAAATTC
>JBPCXM010000369.1:0-5982 GCA_051008535.1 Pseudomonadales bacterium
TGATATCGGTTTCGCTGGTACGATGGCTAAACCAGGATTTCGGCGATCTAGTTCGACCGCGAGAGCTATCGCTCGAAGCCGAACAGCTAAAGTCGAATCAGTAATATACTCCGCGCTCTACCCACAATCGCAGGTACTGCACGCATGTCAATTCCAATTCTCAAAGTGGGATTTATTGGCCTCGGTAATGTCGGCGGCAAGCTCGCGGGCACTTTGCTGCGTAACAGTGTCGACCTTTGCGTACATGATTTAAATGACGAACTGGTCAATGATTTTGTGAACCGCGGTGCGAAACGTGCCAACAGTCCTAAGCAGATGGCTGAGCAGGTCGATGTAGCCATCACCTGCCTGCCTTCGCCGCAAGCCTGTTCTCAGGTGATGGAGGCCGGCGATGGTGTTATCGCTGGCTTGACCCCAGGCATGATCTGGCTGGAAATGAGCACCACCGATTCCGCCGAAGTGGCGCGTATCGGTGAGCTCGTGAAAGCCAGAGGCGCGACCGCCGTGGACTGCCCGGTGTCGGGTGGTTGCCACCGAGCCGCCAGCGGCAATATTTCAATTTTTGCGGGTTGCACGCGCGAGGCGTTTGATAGCGTGTTGCCAATTCTCGCAACCATGGGCCGACGGGTGATTCACACCGGCGCGCTAGGCTCGGCTTCCAAATTAAAAGTGCTAACCAATTACCTATGTACCATGCACCTTGCCGCCCTAGCGGAAGCACTGACGGTGGCAAAAAAATCAGGGCTGGATATGAACGTGGCCTATGAGGCGATCAAGGCGTCGTCCGGCAATTCCTTTGTACATGAAACCGAATCACAAGTTATCCTTAACGGCAGCCGCGACATCAATTTCACGATGGATTTGGTGGTCAAAGACATCGGCTTGTT
Source organism: Pseudomonadales bacterium (assembly GCA_051008535.1). Lineage (GTDB taxonomy): Bacteria > Pseudomonadota > Gammaproteobacteria > Pseudomonadales > JAUIET01 > JBBKXJ01. The sequence continues at coordinate 888 of JBPCXM010000369.1, forward strand.
TGACCAGCTCGCGCAAGATAACCGCGTGCCGCTTGAGTTCTCGCCGTTGCTGGTAAAAGTATTTAAAGAAGCGATGAATGAATATGGCCCGCGCGAGTTCTCGCCGAATATTATTCGCCGCTATGAAGAAGCCTGCGACGTCAAGGTGCTGGGGGTCGATTTCCCCGCGGGTATGCTTGATGATGAACCCGAAGAACCGGGCGCGGAAGTAGTAGTGGCCGGTCGGCGAGATTATTAGTATTAAGAGTTTGCAGGAGAACATCGATGCCACTAGAGATAAACAAAAACGTTTTTATCACCTGCGCCGTGACAGGCTCGGGTGGCACTCAAGATCGCAGCCCGCACGTTCCGCGTTCGCCCGAACAGATTGCAAATAGTGCCATCGCCGCGGCACAGGCAGGCGCAGCCGTTGTACACTGCCACGTTCGCGATCCTGAGACCGGAACCCCTTCGCGCGATCCGCAGCTATACCGCGAGGTGACAGAACGCATTCGTGACGCCGAAGTGGATGTGGTACTTAACCTCACAGCTGGCATGGGTGGCGATATGGTATTTGGCCCCCCCTCCTCTCCCTTACCCTTGCAAGAGGGTACGGATATGGGCAGTGCCGAGGACAGAATGGAGCCGATAGCCGACTGCCGACCAGAGATATGCACGCTGGATTGCGGCACGATGAATTTCGCCGAAGCCGACTATGTAATGACCAATACACCGGGAATGTTGCAGGCGATGGGTAGCATGATGACCGAGTTGGATGTGAAACCTGAAATCGAAGCCTTCGATACCGGTCATCTATGGTTTGCGAAAAAGCTGGTGGAAGATGGCGTGCTGAACAGCCCCGCGATGGTGCAACTGTGTATGGGCGTACCATGGGGTGCGCCAGACGACCTCAATACTTTTATGGCGATGGTCAACAACGTACCCAGCGACTGGACCTGGTCAGCATTTGCGCTCGGCAGAAATGAGCTGCCATTTGTTGCTGCTGCTGTTCTAGCCGGTGGCAACGTGCGGGTTGGACTCGAAGATAATTTGTGGCTGGGCAAAGGCGAACTGGCAACTAACGAATCACTAGTTGCGCGCACGGTAACCATCATTGAATTGATGGGTGCGAATATACTCAAACCACAGGAAGTGCGCGACCGCCTCGGTCTTACCAAGTGTGCTCCGCGATGACCGATACGGCGGCCATACTCGGCGCGGGAGTCATCGGCGGGGGCTGGGCCGCACGGTTCTTGCTCTCCGGTTGGAATGTAAAAGTATACGATCCAGACCCCGAAGCACTGCGTAAGATCGATGCAGTGCTAACCAACGCACGTCGCTCAATGCCGGGCTTGTTTGAAACCGACCTGCCGGCGGAAGGCAATCTGACGTTCGCCGATTCTTTGCAAGACGCCGTTCGCGATGCCAGCTGGATTCAGGAGAACGTACCGGAACGGCTGGAACTAAAACAAACCATACTCGCGCAGGCACAGCAAGCGTGTTCCAAAGAAGCTGTGCTCGCGTCCTCAACATCAGGATTCAAACCCTCACAGTTGCAGCAGCAACTCGAAAGGCCGGCGCAACTTATTGTTGCCCACCCCTTCAATCCCGTTTACCTGTTGCCGCTGGTTGAATTGGTGGGTGATGCCAATACCGTAGCAACCGCAAGTGAAGTGTTAAGTTCGCTTGGAATGTTTCCATTGCATGTACGCAAAGAAATTGATGCGCATATCGCCGACCGCCTGCTTGAAGCGGTGTGGCGCGAAGGTCTATGGCTTATCAACGACGGCATAGCGACGACGCAGGAAATTGACGACGCCATGCGCTATGGCTTCGGCCTGCGCTGGGCGCAAATGGGCATGTTTGATACCTACCGTGTCGCTGGCGGTGAGGCGGGTATGGCGCATTTTATCGCCCAATTCGGCCCGGCGCTTGAATGGCCGTGGACAAAGCTCATGGACGTGCCCGAGCTAACCGAAGAACTCATTCAAAAGATTGCCAGCCAATCGAATGAGCAGTCAGGCAAGTACAGCATCCGCGAGCTGGAGCGCCTGCGCGACGACAATCTGGTCTCGATATTGCGCGCGCTAAAATCGCGCAGTTGGGGTGCGGGGGAACTGCTCAAGCAACACGATCAGCGTCTGCGATCGAACAACGGCTCGGCAATCACTGCGCCTGTTGTCAGCGTGCAGCGAGCAATACCGATAGACTGGACCGACTATAACGACCACATGAACGAAAGCCGCTACGGCCAGGTTTTTTCCGACGCGGCCGATGCCATCATGGCATTGATCGGCGCAGACGCCGCCTACATAAACACCGGCATGAGCTACTTCACGGTGGAAACGAAAATCCGCTATCTTGAAGAAACCGTTGCGGGCGATAGGATTTACGTCAATTCACAAGTACTCGAAGGACAGGGCAAGAAACTACGCCTGCTGCATCAAATGCACCATCGCGATGGCCGGCCGCTCGCCAGCGGTGAGCAACTCTTGATTCATGTAAACCTGGAGACTCGCCGCGCCTGCGAACCCTCTGCCGAAGTGTTAACGCGCAAGGAGCAGCTAGCGGCTGCACATAGTCACTTGCCGATACCAGAGTTTGTTGGAGATTAACCATGGATTTTGCGCTCAGCGAAGAGCAACAAATGATTGTGGAGACGACGCGCAAGTTCGTCGAGGCCGAGCTGTATCCACATGAGGCGGAGGTAGAGCGCACCGGAGAATTGCGCCGCGAGATTATCGAAGATGTGCAGGCCAAAGCAATTGAGGCCGGCTTGTATGCGGCCAATATACCCGCCGAGTTTGGTGGCGCCGGGTTAGACACAGTCACCTGGCTGCTGTATGAGCGCGAATTGGGCCGGGCGAACTACGCATTGCACTGGACCTGCGTAGCGCGCCCGTCGAATATTCTGTGCGCCGGCACGCCCGAGCAAAGAGAAAAGTATTTGCTGCCTTGCGTGAGCGGCAAAACCTGGGATTGCCTGGCGATGACCGAACCCGGCGCCGGTTCAGACTTGCGCGGTATGAGTGCAAGCGCGAAGCAGAATGGTCCCGACTGGGTTCTCAACGGCACCAAACACTTCATCTCGCATGTGGATATTGCAGATTTCACCATTTGCTTTATGGCGACCGGCGAAGAAGACACGCCACGTGGCAAGAAAAAACTGATCACTGCCTTCTTCGTTGATAAGGGCACGCCCGGCTTTAGCGTGCGCGAGGGTTACAACAACGTGTCGCATCGTGGTTACAGCAATGGCATTCTTGAGTTCGATAACTGCCGTATTCCGGCCGAGAATATGCTTGGTCAACTACACAAAGGCTTCGACGTGGCCAACGACTGGCTGGGCGCGACCCGCTTGCAAGTCGCGGCCACGTGTTTGGGCCGTGCCGACCGCGCCCTGCAACACGCCATAGCATGGTCTGCTGAACGCGAACAGTTCGGCCAGAAGATCGGCAAGTTTCAGGGTGTTAGTTTCAAATTGGCTGACATGGCAACCGAACTCAAAGCGGCCGAACTACTAACGCTTGAGGCCGGCTGGAAGTTTGACCACGGCACATGCACCGACGCCGACATGGCGATGGCAAAATTAAAAGCGACCGAGATGCTCGCGTTCGTCGCCGATGAAGCCATACAAATTCACGGCGGCATGGGTTTAATGGACGAGCTGCCGCTGGAACGCATCTGGCGCGACGCGCGCATTGAGCGTATCTGGGAGGGTACCTCCGAGATTCAGCGGCATATTATTTCCAGGGCGCTGTTGCGGCCGCTGGGAGCTTAAACAACCTCTCTTAACGTAACGGAATGGAAAAACTATGTCTGCAGAACCAGTGAAAACACGCGTCGAAGATGGCGTTCTTGAAGTCACACTCGATAAACCGAAGGCCAATGCGGTTGATTTGGCCACCAGCCATATCATGGGTGAGGTGTTTCGCGATTTTCGTGATAACTCCGAACTGCGTGTGGCCATACTCACAGCCACCGGAGAAAAGTTCTTTTGCCCGGGCTGGGACCTGAAAGCCGCTGCGGATGGCGACGCGGTTGACGGCGATTATGGTGTGGGCGGTTTTGGTGGCATGCAGGAACTACCACGACTCAACAAGCCGATTATTTGCGCTGTCAACGGTATATGCTGTGGTGGTGGGCTTGAGATCGCCCTCTCCACCGATATCATCCTGGCGGCAGAGCACGCCACCTTCGCCCTGCCCGAGATTCGCTCAGGAACCGTCGCCGATGCCGCCTCTATTAAGTTACCAAAACGTATCCCGTATCACATTGCGATGGAATTACTGCTCACCGGTCGCTGGGTTGACGCGCAGGAGGCGCACCACTGGGGTTTCGTCAATGAAGTGCTGCCGGCAGCTAAATTGATGGACCGAGCCCGGGAACTAGCACACACGATTGCCTCCGGGCCGCCGTTAGTAATGGCCGCTATCAAAGAGGTCGTGCGCGATGCAGAAGATTCCAAATTTCAGGACGCACTCAATCGCATCACCAATCGACAATTGCAAACAGTCGATAAGCTGTACGGCAGTGAGGATATGTTAGAAGGTTTTAACGCCTTCGCAGAAAAGCGCGACCCTGTATGGAAAGGAAAGTAAGCGCGCCATTCAAAAACACAAATAAATCGAGACAGTAATGGTTATAGTCAATATACGCTTATGTCTGCTCATAACCGCTTCCACCCTCGCCTTCCCGCCGATGTGGGTCGTAGCGGAGGCGTTACCACAAGTAGAGCCAGAGACAGTGGGTATTTCCAGCGCTGCGCTGCAAAAAATTACGCACTTTACCGAGGAAAACATCGCCTCTGGCAAACATGTTGGCTTTGTAACCATGGTAGCTCGCCACGGTAAGATCGTGCACTTTGAGGCAACCGGAACATTTGGTTTAGACAACGACAAACCCATGCAGAAAGACGCCTTGTTTCGCATTTACTCCATGACGAAACCGGTCACCACAGTAGCGGCAATGATGTTGTACGAAGAAGGACGGTTTCAGTTATCAGACCCAGTATCCAAGTATCTTCCCGAGCTTAAAGATCTGAAATTACTGCGCGATGGCGATGAAGTAATGCCGAAGTCAGAGATGACCATCGAACAGCTGATGACACATACGG
>JBPCXM010000370.1:0-5948 GCA_051008535.1 Pseudomonadales bacterium
GGCTAAACCGGAGCGTGATCGCCTGATACCCGATACCGCTTTGCCATTACAGGTATTCGGTATCGGCGATACGGATGTTATGGTCAGAGTTCGCAGATTGAAGACTGAAAGCTTAGACGTGGGGGATGTAGAGTTGAAAGTGGCCATTGAAGATGATCAGCTCAGTGTTAATACTGTCAACGTTGTGCTGAGCAACGGAGGCAGCATAACTGCAGCGCTGGATATGGCGCTAAAGCATGAAACCGATGCCGAACTACATATCAACATTGATGGTCAGCAGATCGACCTGAGACCGCCGATTGACGTCGCCGGCAACCCCATTCGGCGACCCTCTATGGATTTGAACATGGCGCTATCCGGCAGTGGATCGACGATTCGTCAGATCGCCGCAAGCGCCAATGGATCAATCAGCCTCCGGCAGGGTGAGGGGGAAATCGATAACGCCTTCGGTGGCTATATTTTTCGCGATTTCGTTTCCCAGGTATTCGGCGTTATAAATCCTTCGACCAAAGACAGTCCCCATACCAACCTGCAGTGTGGCATTTTTCAAATCGACGTGGTCGACGGAATTGCGACAACCCGAGTTGCTGGTTTGCAGAGTGATCAGCTGGCAGCGGCCAGCGTTGGAACCGTAAACCTGGCAACGGAAGCGCTGGACTTTTCTTTCCGCACCAAACCACGAGAAGGTATCGGCATTAGTCTGGCGGGTGCTATTAATCCCTACATCAAGCTGGGTGGAACTCTGGCGAATCCATCCGTCAAGATAGATACGAAACGAGGCGTACTTTCCGGGACCGCCGCTGCCCTGTCCGGTGGCCTTTCCATTCTCGCCGAAGGTGTATGGGATCGGTACCTTTCGGCGGACGACTTATGCCGGGCTCTCACCGCCGGCCTGGAGTCGGGCGAAATTGGTGCCTGGGATGGTCAGCTCGACAAAATAAAAGAGCGTTTTAGGCCATTCCGTCGCAAGCAATGATCGGCTGCTGCTGCCTCACGATCGCGGTAGGAATGCCCATTACCGGGCCCCTACACAGATCCGATACGCCGTGTCTTCTTAACGTATAATTCTTTGATGGTCACACTCGGAATCGAGTGCGTAAAGGAATTATTTACCACCAATCGGGTAGAGGAATTCTGCCGCGAAGCGGTTTCGTTCGACAACTCAATTTCGGGCTATCACATGAGAAGAATGGATGGCGTGGATGCATTCATGCTGGGTAGCTGAGGGCCTGGAGGGAGGCAAGGTGGCGCTGGTTACCATGCTACACCACGCCTATGTCGATGGCGTGGGAGCAAAAAGAAACAACGCTGCGTTTCTGATGGTCACGTTTCGCCATCATCGTTCCTCTCTGGGTTAACGACGAGGAAAAAGCGAAGCTGTGGCAACTTCACAAAACGTAGAGAGAAGACAGCTTGTGCGTCAAACTCGCGCCTACCTGACACTCGAGACTGCTGATCGATAAGGCCTTGGCTTTCGTAGTACCGGATCGTAGATGCGAGGATACCGAGTTTCTTAGACACATCACCTATTTTTTGCTCCCTTCACTTTGCGAGGACAAGCATACGACTTAAAGTCATGTTTAAGTCAAGCCACTTTGTGCAGGCAATTTGTGAGACCGCTTATGATTATCAGGCGGAATGACGAAATTTTGACGCGATCACGACTTATACGTCATTAAACCGTCAGTTTGAATCGGTACTCTGGCAGGAGGATCAACCATATGCTAATTAGCTTGCCTCGCTAATAGGAGTCACCCCACAATAGAGAGCTGTAATGTAATGTAGCTAGTTTCGCAGTACCAATTGAGGATATCTCGCGCCTTACACATAGTGTCGAATAAACGATAAACTGAAAGGAATTCGAATGAATAGCGCGCATCGCGTTGAAAAGGCACGCCGCGATTACAATAAATGGGTGGCAGCCGAATCACTGGAAGACTATGCGTTGCGTTATACGCCTTCCAGTTTCAGGAAATGGTCCGGATTCATACTGTCTAATACCGCGCTGGGTAGTATTTCATTCCTGGCGTTAGAAGCAATTGGCGCCACCATTGCCATCAACTACGGATTTAATACCGCCTTCCTGGCAATCCTGTTTTCTTCGGTCATCATCTTCCTTACTGGAATACCCATAGCCTACTACGCAGCACGCTACAACATTGATATGGATCTTTTAACCCGTAGCGCAGGTTTTGGCTACGTAGGCTCAACCATCACCTCTCTTATCTATGCCTCCTTTACCTTTATCTTTTTTGCGCTGGAAGCAGCCATCATGGCGCAGGCACTGAAACTTTACTTTGGCTTGCCGTTGGAGATCGGATACCTCTTGTGTTCCGTAGTGATTATTCCGCTGGTTTTCTTTGGCATTAGCCTGATAAACCGCTTGCAACTCTGGACTCAACCGATTTGGCTGATTTTAATGGTATTGCCCTATGTGTTCGTGTTGATGAAAGAACCTGAAGCCCTCACACATTTCATGGAATTTACGGGCAAGGTATCTGATACGAATCAATTCAATCTCTACTACTTTGGTTTTGCGATCGGCATTTCACTCTCCTTAATCGCACAAATTGGTGAACAAGTCGATTACCTCCGGTTCATGCCTGATAAAACGGATAGCAACAAGTACGGTTGGTGGTTTAGCGTTATCCTGGCCGGTCCGGGCTGGATCATTTTGGGCTTCATGAAACAAATTGGAGGTATTTTTCTGGCATCCCTGGTTGTGCTCAGTGGTCTCACCATTGCCCAAGCCAAGGAACCCATTCAGATGTACTCGATTGCCTATCAGTATGTTTTCGACAATCCAGCAACTGTATTGCTAATCAGCACTTTTTTTGTTGTTCTTTCACAGATCAAAATAAATGTAACCAATGCTTATGCCGGTTCCCTGGCCTGGTCTAATTTTTTCTCGCGGATAACCCATTCGCATCCGGGGCGCGTCGTCTGGCTGGTATTCAACATTGCAATTGCCTTGTTATTAATGGAGATGGGTGTCTTTGATGTCCTGGAGAAGGTGCTGGGGCTCTATTCCAATGTTGCAATCGCGTGGATCGGCGCTGTAGTTGCCGATCTAGTCATTAACAAGCCCTTAAAGCTCAGCCCACCTATAATCGAATTCAAGCGCGCCTATCTTCATGACATAAATCCGGTTGGCACCATGAGTATGCTAATCGCATCGATTGTTTCTATTGCAGCATTTACAGGCGCATTAGGTGACTACATGCAAGCCTATTCTTCGTTGATCGCGCTATTGCTTGCGTTTTTTCTTGCCCCTCTGTTCGCCTTTTTAACACAGGGAAAATATTACATCGCTCGCGAAAACAAATACATTCATACACCGAACCAACTCGGCAACTGTAGTATTTGCCAACAACAGTACGAAAAAGCTGATATTGTCTATTGTCCAATGTATGAATCAGATATCTGTTCTCTTTGTTGTAGCCTGGATGCCCGTTGCCACGACCGTTGCAAATCCGACAAAGAGTTCCATTTCCGTGAATACATTGCTGACAGCATCAATGTCGTATTGGGTCGTAGACTTTCACCAGCTACAATCAAGCGTTTGGTTAATTTCATATCCCTGTCCCTGGGCTTGATTACCCTTACCGGCATCACACTATGGGTTCTTTTTACTGCCCATGTCGAAACTACGGCGGAAGACTTCCTTCCCTATGTGGAGTCGTCATACACCCGTATTTTTTATCTCCTGGTCGTTGTTATCGCCATCCTGTCCTGGTGGATCCTGTTACTGCAGGAGAGCCGCGCTCTGGCGGAAACAGAACTGACAGAACAAAATGTTGAACTCGAAAATGAGGTCAGCGTACGGAAAATTGCTGAACAAAATGCCTATAGACTAGCCAATTATGATGTCTTGACTGGTCTGCCTAACCGTAATCTTCTGAATACTCGCATCGAACACGCAGTGGCTGCTTGTCAACGAAATAATAAAAAATTGGCATTGATGTTTCTTGATCTGGACAGGTTCAAGACCATCAATGACTCTCTAGGACATCACTGCGGTGATCAGTTACTCGAATTGATCGCAAAACGTCTTAATAATTTTGTTCGAGGAACTGATACGATCTCCCGTCAGGGAGGGGATGAGTTTGTCATTCTTTTGGAAGAAGTCGGAAACGAGAATGATGTAATTCATCTTGCAGAGAAGATAATTTCTACTATGAGTAGGCCATACCGTATAGAAACTCATGATCTCATAGTCACGTTTAGTATCGGTATCAGTCTGTATCCGGAAAATGGCAACGACGTTGCGACTCTCTTAAAAAATGCTGATCAGGCAATGTATAAGGCTAAGGAGACAGGAGGAAACAATTACCAGTTCTTTAACAGCAACACGAATGAAAACATCTTCGGTAACATGGTTCTGGAAAACGAACTTTATAAAGCGATCGATGAACAGCAGTTGTTTCTTCAATACCAACCCCAATATGACACCAACAATCAAAAAATCATAGGCCTTGAGGCACTTATCCGTTGGCAACATCCGGAAAAAGGCTTGATTTCACCCAATCAATTCATTCCCTTGGCAGAACAGACCAGCCTGATACTAAAAATCAGCGACTGGGTATTAAGCAATGTATGCCGCCAGGGGATGGCATGGCAACACCAGGGTTATCAACTAGTCCCCATCGCCGTCAATGTTGCCCAAATTCAGTTTCAGCAGCCGGATTTTATACATAATCTGGTAATCCTACTGAACGATACAGGCTACCCAGCCGAGATGCTTGAATTGGAACTGACTGAGCGAATCGTGATGGTAAATGCTAGCGATGCAATAACTCGCCTCAAAGCGCTGAAAGAACTCGGAGTGAAATTATCAATCGATGATTTCGGTACCGGCTATTCGAGCATGAGTTACCTGAAACATTTCCCGATTGACCGTCTAAAGATTGATGCCTCTTTTATCCGCGACGTTGCCACTGATGCGGATGACGCGGCGATCACCAGCAGCATAATAAAACTTGCAGACAGTCTGCATCTAGAAGTAATCGCAGAAGGTGTCGAAAACCATGAGCAACTAGGTTTCTTGATGAATCATCAGTGTAACTTGGTACAGGGTTTTTTGTTTTATGAACCAATGGATGCTGAAACGATACACACAGTTCTTGACATCAGCAACTCCGAGGAAAGTATTAACGTAATGAAAGATCCCCAACCTCTTAGCTGATATCTTGCTTTGTACGGCTTAGCATGAAAGGTGAGTGACTTCAAACCTGGATGGGAGGTTGACATAAATATTAGCGTAGTCGATATCGAGGTCCGGTGCGGGTAGAACGGCCGGATTGCTCCGACCTAGCGCTCTCAGTGTCAACTGGCCAGAGTACATAGCCCAGGCGCTAGTTGACTGGGCGAATAAATGGCGGATGACTCTGATATACATTCAGCCAGGCAAGCCCACGCAAAATGCCTACGTAGAGCGATTCAATCGAACGGCACGCCATGAATGGCTGGACTTGCATGTGTTTGAATCCGTGGAGCATGCGCAATGGTTGGCTACCGAGTGGTTGTGGACTTACAACAATGAACGCCCTCACATAGCAATTGGAGGTATACCGTCGCGACAACTACAGAAAGCGGCTTAATAAATTCTACTGGTGGCTTCAGTGGAAAAAGGGGGATTACGAGCCCAGTTTAGAACCATCACAGCGCTGCGACCTGTCTCAGCACGAAAAGAATTTATCATCTTGGAGTGTGTGTATAAAGGCGCCGGGGCGTTCTTGCGCCAACATGAAGGCACTGACACCACCCATTCTGCGCATTATAGCAACCCGTGGTTTATCGTTGTTGTTTCTGCAGGATGTGCACAAAACCCGCGCTACCGAGTCCGCCGTTGTGTTGCAGTGCAACACGGGCACCTTCTACTTGGCGCTCCCCTGCCTCGCCGCGCAACTGCCAGGTCAATTCGGTTAATTGCGCCAGGCCGGTCGCAC
>JBPCXM010000371.1:0-2694 GCA_051008535.1 Pseudomonadales bacterium
ATCAAGCTGTGCGGTTAGATCCGAAGTATGAAGTAGCTTACTCCGTGCGTGGGCGCGTTCGCGAACAGTTGGGTGACGACAAGGGAGCGCTAGCGGACCTGACCTGGTATGTGCAAATGCGCCCAAACAAAGGCACTCCGTTACTGCTCCGAGGCCAACTGCTAACAAAGATGGGTGACTCGGTGCAAGGACACCGCGATTTGCATCGGGCAATCGAGTTGTTTACCAAAGAGGCTGACGAGGAGGGAGTGCGCCTAGCACGTGAAGCCCTGAGTGTGCCGACTGCGCCAGCCTAGATTAAAACCCGCCAGAGGTACAAAATCCGTCACAGCCACAGCCACTAAGTCGTGGTGCCATCGCATGCTCGTGGAAGAATCCGGCTCCCTTGTTTAGTTCGTTCCAGCAGTTTTCCGGTGTGAGGATTTGGTAACAAACATCGAAAAACCTGCAATGGACGAATTCTCTGAACTCAGACGCTAAGGAGTGATAAGCGCGCCAGCTACGCACGGTGCAACGAACGCCACTTAACCAACCGATGAAGCCGACCACCGATGTTTTTTGCGCGGCGGGTTACCTCAGCGTTGAATGTCTGGTTCCCGTTGGGTTTCGAACGAAACGAGTGACAGCCCATGGTCGATTCTACCAGCTCACAGCGTCGTTCAACGAGTCGCTTGAGCGACGGCTATCACTCGAGTAAGCTGGCTTTCGATGTTTGACGCAGCGACCGGTCTTTCGCGACCCGTCATTCAGTAATAGCTTATCTTCAACCCCCTTAGCAGACATTCACAACTAGCATTCTGATTCGGAGACTGTCGTTCCACGCTTGGCTGGTGGCATGTATCCAGTTTAACAGCTTGGTTTGACGTCTAGCGGATCTTGATCCGATGATTTCACTCCTCGAGACGACAATGCATAACGGGGTCCGGTTATGCAGAACAAGCAGAAATCAGGGACTTCTTGCAAGATAATGAATTATCTGGATATAGTGGCAAAATTAACGCGAACTATAAATTTGACTGACGGGACCGACAGATCGCGTTAGTCGACGGTTGTGCCTCACAGTTCATCAACCGTAATAGTGAGTACCGCAACTCTTTATTAGATTATTTATGAAGACGAATCTCGTGAACCCAGCAATCGAATCACAACATCATTCTGGGCGTGTTATTTCTCTCGATGTGTTGCGTGGGTTTGCTATGTTTTGGATTATCGGCACTGACCACCTCGTGCGTGGGTTGAAGGACATCTCTGATTCTTCGGTTGCCCGTTTCGCTTCCGGCCAGTTTACGCACGCCTCTTGGGAGGGCTTTACATTTTACGATCATATCTTTCCGCTGTTTCTCTTCGTAATGGGCGCCTCGCTGGTATTGTCTCTGGACAAAACTCTAGCTTTTGGCGATCGAGGCGCCGCTGTTAACCGCATTTTTCGAAGGTTTGTACTGCTCTATGTGCTAGGCATGATTGCGGACGGTGGAGTTGAAGCTATGGGTGAGGAAAATATCTTTATGGGCGTGCTACAACGAATTGCCTGGTGCTACCTATTTTCGGGAGTCCTTTACCTTACACTTGGTACGCGAACGCTTATAGCGGTGTGCGCCACCACGCTTGCATTCTACTGGGCAATATTATCGTTCGTGCCACTACCAGGCGTAGAAGAGATTTCATTCGAGAAACATAGGAACTGGCCGAATTATATCGACAGCTATTTGATCAACACGTTCTTTATACCCAGTGAGACTCATCGTGTAAGATATGACCCCGAAGGCGTATTGAGCACCTTTCCGGCCACTCTCAACTGTCTATTCGGTGTATTTGCAGGCCTCCTCCTGAAGAGTTCTTTAACGGATAGGCGAAAGGTGTGTGTCTTCGTGTTAATAGGTATCGGAATGTTGGTATTCGGGCACCTTTGGGGCACTCAGTTTCCGATAGTAAAGCGCCTTTGGACATCCTCATATGCTCTGGTGGGAGGTGGTTGGAGTTTCTTGCTACTCGGAGCAACCTATTTTTTTGTGGACATCTGTAAATGGCAGCGCGGGTTCTCGGTATTTGTGTGGATCGGGGCCAATTCCCTAGCCATATACATGGCGGTGCACTTAATCAACTTTGAAAACATCGCTGCTCGAATATTTGGAGGGCCTGTCGCTGCAACGTTCGGCGAATACGGAAATTTAGTCAACGCTACTGCTGCCGTGGGTTTGGCTGTATATTTATGCTATTTGTTTTATCGACAGCGTATCTTTGTGCGTGTGTGAATAGCTCTAGTCGGCATAACCATACGTTGCAGGAGAATCTCGCTTCGCTCGATCTCCTGAACTTGTCGTTAGGCGGCGAGTCCAGACCATACTTTGAAAGGAAGTGGAAATGACAAACCAGACTGCAATTCGATTCGGGTATCCTGAGACACTCATTCGAGAATATGAATACTGGACAGTATTGTTGCGGGAACAGCAGGTTACACTCGGTTCCCTTGTATTGTGCGCAAAGTCTGATGCCACAGAATTTTCAGCGCTATCTTCGAGTGCATTTAAAGAGATGGGCATAGTTATCCGAGATATTGAACGTGTGTTAAAAGCAGCTTTCGAGTATGACAAAATTAACTATCTCATGCTTATGATGGTCGACCCAAATGTGCATTTTCATGTTGTGCCGCGCTATGCGGAGGAACGTAGCGCCTGTGGTTTAAAAATCTCGGAC
>JBPCXM010000372.1:0-9093 GCA_051008535.1 Pseudomonadales bacterium
GGACTTAGGCCTTCGCATCCCCGACCACACGACGCTGTCGAGACGTTCGAAGCGTCTCAATGTCCGGATGCCGCTGCCCGCGCAAGCAGGATCCGTACACATTCTGATCGACAACACCGGTCTCCGCATCCATAGCGGCAACGTTCCAGGCTCCAGTCCACCCAAGCGCCGCGCGTGGCGAAAGCTGCACATTGTTGTGAATGCTGACACCGGCGAAATTCTCGCCTCTTCGCTGACAACCCATCGCGCTCGCGATGCGGCGCAAGTGGCTGAGCTACTCACTCAAATTGATGGCCCGTTGGCCTCCGCGATGGCGGACGGTGCGTACGACACATCATCCGTCTATGCCGCGATTGAGGCCCATGGGTCGGGGCCGCCGCCGCAGATCCTGATCCCACCCCGACATGATGCTCGGACTAAGGGCGCGGCCAACGCATCAAGTCAACGCGACGCGACCATCCGAGCCATTAATGCCGGTGGCCGCAGACAATGGGAGCATGACTCTGGCTATACACGACGCAGTCTGGTCGAGACAGCGATGTCCCGATACAAAGCGATCATCGGCGGCTCGATGCGGAGTCGCACGATGCTTTCGCAGAAGACGGAGGCTGTGCTTGCGTGCGCGGTTTTGAACAGAATGACGCAGCTCGGGATGCCGGATGGCAATTGCATCGCGTAAGGTCCACGATGCAGCGGTGCGATCGGACAGTCACTGAGCCATGCAACAAGGCCACACAGCCCGTTATTGTGAGCTATCAGGGATTAAGTTGACAGCCACAAGTGTGTTGCCGACGCCCCTATATTGTTGAACACCCAACAAATAGAGCGCCCGACACTATTGGTGGCGCTCTTTGAACGTTGTTCTTATTACCCTTGAATTTTTGAAGGTTAACTAACGAATACATTTAATACTGACGCCTCTAATTTTCAGCTGGGTCCATGATTTATCGGCCGTCAAGATCCGATAGCGTGTGGAAAGGCCAGTGGCGATGCACGCACGGTCGCCTAATGAGAGTCCAAGCTTCTTGGTGACTGATCGGAGCTGGCCGCTGGCCAATGCGGTGTCCAGGTCAAAGGGCAGAATGTCGAGTTGCAGATGGTGGAACAGCGGGGCAATTTCGTCCGGGCTCCAGTCGAATTCATTTAACTTGCTAGCGACTTCGGCGGCATTGACCGTCGAAATCGCGGCGTCGGCCAACACTTTTTCTACTTGGTCCGCGCCGGGCTCCTCATTGATCAGGGCGAGCAGGGCGGAGGCATCGAGTAACGCGGTCACTCTTTGGCGGCCTCGGCGCGCCGTTCGGCGATGAGTTCATCGACCGCGCTGCGTTTCTTAGGGTTTTTCTTGCGCATGACGGCGCGTGCCTTTTCGAGGGCGACTTGGAGTGTGCGTATTCGAAGCACATCGCCTTCGAGACTGATCGTCACCGGATCGCCCGACGCCAAACCGAGCGATTTGCGGAATCGCGCGGGCACCACAATACGCCCCGCATTATCCACACGGACCTGTTCGGTGGGACCGCTGGCTACGGTGTGAACCGCGACCTGCTGAGCCGACTGTCGCGGTTTCGATGTCCGATTCCCGGTCGTCGTTTTCGGTTTACTCGCAGATTTTTTTTTAACTGGGAGAGAACGTGAGCTTCCCTTTAAAATTGATTGACGCTGCTTTTTTGCTGACATGGTAAAAAAATGTTTTCTCTCATATTAATGATAAACTGTCATAAAGTGTAACATATGCCAAACGGCAATGACAGGAACTGGTACCCCAATAATAGGCGCATAACATCGTCGGGAACGATGTTATGCGAGAATTCCTAGTTGCTTACTCAGGGGTCCCCGTACAAATGGCGGAAAAAGTCGCGGTTTCGGCCGATGGACTCCTTTCTGCTTATGTAGTCTGTTGATAAATGAGGATTTAGCGTAGACTGAGGCCAGCCAAGGGAAGGACCAATGAATCGCTGGCAGCGACGATTTCTGGGGAGCACGTCTCTACCGTCTGATTTGAGCGATTTCGAGCTCGAGTATTTCTTCAAGCTGAGCGCGCAGGAAAGCGCTGCAGTGCAAACGCGCTACAAGTCTAATCATCGGATCGCGGTCGGAATTCAACTCGGGTTTCTGAAGTTGGCGGGTCGTCCTCTGGCGGCGGTCAAAGTGTTACCAGTAAAACTACTGCACCACATGGGCGCGCAACTCGATGTGCCGGCGCCATCGATTGCGTCATTGCGTGCACTCTACAAGCGTCGCGCAACGCTGTACGCACACCAGAGCTGGGCTCTGAATCAGAGTGGTATCGCGGGGTTCTCTGGGCGTGAGCGGATTAATCTCCAAGGATTTCTCAACAGCGAGGCTTCAGCCGCACCGACTATTGATTCGCTCATTCAATCCGCCCGCGAGTGGCTATATGAGCGACGTATCTTGATTCCAGCACAGAGCACACTGCGTGAGCTGGCTGTATCAGCGTATGCTCAAATGGACCGTGGAAATTTTGAGCTCATTTGCGCGGAGATACCTTCGGCAGTTCGTGACAATTGGCGCGTGGAAGTCTTCAAGCGTCGAGAAGGAGAAAGCCGTTCGTCTTTGCAATGGCTACAAGAGCCGCCCAGGAAGTTCTCTCCGGCAACCATTGTGCGTGAATTTGAAAAACTTGATTTCTTGATTTCACTTGAAGTCGATCGGTACGTCTTGGAGCAGATCCCCATAGAGAAACAACGCGCTTACGCCCACCGACTACGCAACCAACGACCCGCACGATTCAATCAAGCGGTTGAGCCGCGACGAACCCTGGACTTGGTGTGTTTTCTGAGCGTTGCCTTGCTTGATATTACTGACGCGATCATTCAGCTAACCGGCCGTCGAACGTTATCGTTCGTCCGCAAGGCACGCAAACGGGCACAAAAGCTCGAGCTTCAGCAACTGGAATCCTATAAATCAGTCGTGAACAAGGTTGAGCTGATCCTCGCCGATGATACATGCACGGATGCTGTTGCTCGCGGGGAAGCATTGTCGATGATTCGCCGTGTTAATCAGACGTCTTTTCACACAAAAGCGGCGGCGACTCGACACGCTCTGAGTGATAACAACCCCAGAATTCGCGCAACCCTAGCGAGGTTGACGACCCTAGATATTCAAGGATCGGCAGATAATGCAACAATAAAAGCGATAGACGCGATACGAGAATTCTATGCCAATAAGACCAAGAAATTACCACGCGAATGCGAGGTTTCCTATCCGCGTCCGTGGCGCGATCTGGTCGAAGGAGAAGACCGAGAAAGAGCACTGCACGCATTCGAGGCGTCGACGTTGCTCGACATTCGACGCGGACTAAAAAGAGGAGCCCTCTGGCTCAACCACAGTGCGGCGTATCGCAATCCTGATAAGCTACTTATCGGCAAAGATAAGTGGGCAAAAGCTCGGTTACATCACTTTGCCGGATTACAACTGTCGTTTGAACCCGAACCTTACCTCGATAAACTGCAGGCCATGCTGGACGCAGGTCTCGCTGCGCTGTCGGAGGCGGTAACAGCGGAGCGGGTGAAGGTCGAGGCGGGTTTGATTCACATCACTCAGCTCAAGGCCGAGCCAATACCGACCAATGTGACGCGGCAGAAGGCGGAACTCATCAAAGCGATTGGATCAGTGCAGCTGCCGGAGATGATGCTCGAGATCGATAGTCTGACGCGCTTCAGTTGGCATCTGCTAGGCCGTGGACCGAAGTCTGCGGATGAGCTTGTGGCATTGTACTTGGGTCTCATTGCGCACGGTACGCCACTGGAAGCAGCAGGCGTTGCAAAAATGACAAAGGGAATCGGCGTGGATCGTATTCTCAGCGCAATGGCTCAGCTTGAAGCGAACGGTGTGCTGACAAGCGCAAATGAGGCCGTCGTGAGTTTCCTGCGCGAGCAACCGGTCACGAATGTCTGGGGCGATGGCCGTGTGGCGGCGTCTGATATGATGAGTCTCGAGGCCTCGAAACATCTTTGGACAGCACGCGTCGACCCTAAGCGCCGAACCTTTGCGCTCGGTGTCTACAATCACGTGCTTGATCAATGGGGGTTGGTCTACGATCAACCCATCATGCTGGGAGAGCGGCAAGCGGGGGCTGCGATTGAAGGCGCCATTCGACAAAGAGCGCCGAGGATTGAAAAAGTTGCGGTGGATACGCATGGTTACACCAACAGTGCGCTTGCAGTGGCGCGGCTGCTTCGTCTCGATCTTCTGCCGCGGCTACGGTATCTTCGCGAGCGAAAGCTCTATGTCCCGCGGCGTACGCATGTGCCGGAGAACCTAAAGGACGTTGTTGATAAAAGTGTCTCGGAGCGCGCAATTCGCGTGCAATGGGAGGAATTGGCCCGACTTGCTGCATCCATTGAAGCGGGAGTCGTCACTGCCGACGTGGCGCTAGCCAGATTTGCTTCGGCGGCGACTTCCGGAGATCCACTGCACCGCGCGGCTGAGCATCTCGGCAGGATGCTGCGAACAATTTTCTTATGTGACTACCTGACCAATGAGGCATTTCGTCGAGAAGTTCATCGTCTTATCGACCACGGAGAGTCTGTGCACACGCTGCAGCGCGCCATATACTTTGGTCGGATTCCGGTTCAACGCGCACGCCGTCAAGAGGAAGCGGTGGCGATTTCAGGTTCGTTGACCTTATTGACGAATATCGCCATTGCCTGGACAACGTACAAAATACAGATCTATTTGAATCAATCGCGGCCCTCAGAGAACTCGGTATTCGCGCTAGACTGGTTACGACATGTCAGTCCGGCAAGAAGTGAGCACATCAACTTCCGAGGCACCTTTCACTTCCCTATATCGCTGTATCTTGAACGTCTACTAGCCAACCCGACACGGCGTGCCCGGTCAACGGCCCAATGAAAACGCGACTTTTTCCGCCATTTGTACGGGGACCCCAGCTTCGGGTACTAAGGATATTCCCTCTAATAAAGACAAAGTCGGCTGTAGCCCTCGCAGGACATATCTGTAGAAGGGTATTAAATTTTTCAGGAAAAACTTTCTTTTAAAATTCTTGGATGAAGAATCAATCAAATACCATCTAAATGCCCTTTCTTGGCAGAAAGCCTCCCAAGGTGGCCAACGACGTTACCCCTCGGAGATCTCTGCTGACCCTAACAAGCCCTCGCCGGCATGGTCGTCGAACTTCTCCGCATCGCGCACATACCCCTGCAGCACGTCCAGCGATTTGTGCCGCGACACCTCCTGCATCTTAAAGAGGCTGGCGCGATTGCGTGCCGCGCTCGTCAAAAACCCGCTGCGCAGGCTGTGCCCGGCAAACTGGCAGGCATCCAGCCCCACCTGCGCCGCGTACTTTTTCACGATCAGCGCGACGCTTTGCGCCGATAACGCCGTGTCGCGCACATGGTCGCCGCGACTGATGCGGCGGAAGAGGGGGCCATCAGTGACCACAGCGCGCGCCCGCCACGTGTCTAGCGCCGCCACCGGGCAATACCTTGTCTCCGCCTCGCGCACCAGCGCAATCCGCTGCCCGGCGCCGACCTGGTCGGTCTTGGACCGGCGAATAATCACTTCCACGCCTTTGTCCGCGTGGTCGATCAGGTCGGTGGTCTCGAGCGCGACGAGCTCCGAGCGCCGGAACGCGCCGGCGAAACCGAACAGCAACACGGCCCGATCGCGACAGCCCACCTTCGTGTCGACGTTGCAGGCGTCGGCCATCCGCTGCACATCCTCGGCCACGGCCGGCGCTTTTTGCAATGGCGCGACGCCGACGTCGCGTTGGATCCCGGATAACACTTCCGCCACGGCCACGGCATCGTGTGGCGACGGTTGATTGGCACTGCGGTGCACCATCCGAATGGCCGCCAACCGGCGCCGCAGCGTCGCGGGCTGAGTTCCCTGCGCCGCCTGGCGCGACAGAAACAGGCACACTGTGTGCGGTTCGGCCGGTAGCGACGCCAATTCCGCTTTCACACACCACTGCTCAAAAATTCGCCAATCGCTGGCGTAGGCCCGCCACGTACTGGCGGCCTTGCTTTGTTGGGCGTAGTGGCGCGCCGCGTCCAGGGCTTCCGCGCGTTCCGTTTGGGCGAGTGCGGTGGGTGTTTTTTTGATCAGCTCGGTCATGGCCAGAAGTGTACAGTAATTGGGCCATAATAACTAGTGAGAAGGCATGTTATCGCTAGTAGTTCGATCGCAGCGCACTTTTTGGCACGGTCCATTTCGCCCAACAATCGATGAAACTCCCTTTAACGTCACAAAAACGTGATGCAATGAAACGATACGTATGATACGATAAACGCCTTAAATCCCCACGACGACGAGAAAAGGAGCGAGCGATGCCCCGCGAAGGGATTACGCTAGGCCAGGTTGAAGAAGCCATCGAAGCCCTAGTCGCGGCCGGCCACCCGACCTCGTACCGGCGCATCCGGGCGCAGTTGGGCGAGGGCAGCCTGACCACCATTGCCAACCATGTCAAAACGCTGGCGCAGCATCGCCAGGCGGATCCCACGGTCGATGGTCAGCGCGTGCCGCTGACCGACGCGGTCCAGCAAGCCCTGGTCTCCGGCGCCGAGTCCACCTGGGCGCAACTCCTGGCCGCCGCCGAGGACATTATCGCCGAAGCCCACGTGGCCGCCGACGAAAAAATCGAGACCGCCCAGACCGCGGCGGTGCAATCGGAGGAAGCCCGTGACCAGGCCGAGGCCCGCAACGTGCAGCTGGCCGAGGCGCTGGCCGCGCTGCAGACGGAACGCGACGCCTTGCAACACCGCATTGAATCGCTCACCGACGCGCAGCGCGCGCTCGAATCTGAACTCGTTGGCGCACAGACACGAACGGAGGGCCTTAATGAGTTGGTCGCCGCACTCAAGCGCACCCTAGAACAACAGACGATCGATATCAAAAACGCCGATCGGCGCACCGAACGGGTGCAGGGTCAGGTGGCAACAGCGGCGCAGGCACACGAGGACGCGATCGCAACGTTGCGCGCCGAAGGTGCGGCCGAGCGCGACGCCATCGCACAGCAACGCGATGATGAGGGTCGGCGCGCGGACAGTTTACAACAGCGGGTGGCGGCGCTTGACACCGACTTCGCTAAACTCTCGGCTCAACGCACGGCGGAGCGCGATGCGCACGACGCCACGCGCGCCGCGTTGCAACAGGCCGAGCACGACCTCGATGCGCGCCGCGAGGAATGCCACACGCGCGCGACGGCCGTCGCCCAGCGTGACGAACAATTGGCGGCCGCTGAGGCGACACGTCAGCAAGAAAAGAATCACTTTGCTGCATTGATCGCCGAGAAAGACCGGCGCGTCGCCGAGCAAGCGGCCTCAATTCGCGACGTGACGGCGGCACTGAAGCGTGCCCAGTCGGCGCAAAAGAAATCATCTTAACCACTCACCCGTAGGGGGGGTTGCAGCTCCCTAAACGGACAAACACTT
Organism: Pseudomonadales bacterium; assembly: GCA_051008535.1. GTDB lineage: Bacteria > Pseudomonadota > Gammaproteobacteria > Pseudomonadales > JAUIET01 > JBBKXJ01. The sequence continues at coordinate 7,419 of JBPCXM010000372.1, forward strand.
CGTTTATTTATCAGTTGATGCACCTCTGGAGACCATAAAACACGTGGGCCGTAGCCGATTATGTCTTTCTAGGACCGAAAATCCTTAGTACCCCATAGCCGTAGCGTAGCGCCGTAAACGCTTCGGGGGCCGCCTGAACCTTGTCCAGAAACAGCAAGGTCAAGCTCTATGTTTCTGGCCCAAATCGCAGTTTTTTCACATTCGCTCCCGTAGCGCCAGATTATAGAGATGGCTCTCAACCGGCATATTAGAGAAATTAATTGATTTAGCTGTGTCCGGTTTTCATTCGCTTTACTGTAACTAAATATCAAGAGGGGGAAAATCACCACAATAAGCCTGACGAAGAGCGATCACCTCACGTGGCACTTAGGATATAAAAGTCTCACACCGTGTGCTCGCAAGTTTACAACCAAGGCAATCAAAGTTTTCACTTTTTATACTCAACTTAGGAGACAGGACAATGACAACTCTCGTAATCAAAGATTTGGCAGCTAACGAAGAACTGGACAGCAATGCGATGGCCGACGTTAAAGGAGGAATGAGGCACCGTGGTTCTTTCGCCCCAGCCATCCTTGATGGGTCGCAGGCTACTGGTACGGACAATCTGCCTACCCCCCACCAACATAATCTTGGCGATCTCAGCGCGGTATTAACTGGGTACGATCTTTAACGATTCGAAGCTAGAGCCTTCCACCAATTGGCGCCGGCAAATGGCCAGTTGCACGCGGCGTCGAATCGTGGGAGGCCAACGTGGGGTATTCACAAAGCTTATCTGCGCAAAGCGTACTTATGCAGTCAAGTTACGACGGAATCAACTTTGAGCCAGCTATTGCGGCAGCGATCGGTACCCCGAAGTTTACTCGGTTTACACAATTTCATGGATTCAGAATCGACCCGAATTCATTTTCATCAAGCAATCATCAAAGAGGGCTATAGCATGAAAGGATTTATAACTTTTTGTCTTCTTGCGGCGAGCAATGTGTGTCTTTCAGCAGAGACAGAACATTACTCCTTCCCCGCACGAGCGAGTGATTTATCGAGTGGCCACTACTGGTGGTTAAGTGGTCCTCATAGCGGGGGCAACCAAGCGCCAAAAGATTCAATCGTTACGAAATTTGATGCCGACTCGTCGTCGTGGGTAGCCCTCGATGGATCATCGGACGTGCATGAAAGTTATTTGATTTACGACCTGCCACTTTACTCGCCGGTCGATGGTGAAATCATTTCATGCTGGCGTAACTCTCCAGAGCCGCAAGATCCCTTAGTAGGTCATTCTGACACTGTAAAGAATGGGGCTACGCAAGCTGGGAATCATGTGAATATTTTGACGCCTGATGGGGCAATCGTCTTAATTGCGCATATGAAACCAGATACCGTTCCAGCTGAGCTCTGCCCAATCCATGATGCGCTTCTGTCCACACCCGACGTAATGAACGGAGATTATCCAGCTGAAGTGTTGCTGGATGATCCAGCAACACGACCTAAGGTTCGACGAGGGCAGAAGGTCGGTCATGCCGGAAACAGTGGAGCCACTTCCAAGGGCCCGCACTTGCACTACCACATCAAGGACGCTGAGGGAGACTTTCAAAATACATTCTATGAAAGTGCGGCGTGGGAATATCCGTTAAGTTACGCCTGGGTGCAAACTACGGAGTCCAATAGCCCAGTGGACCCC
>JBPCXM010000373.1:0-16807 GCA_051008535.1 Pseudomonadales bacterium
GGTCTGGAGTTCAAACACGTGTTTATCATAGGTTTCGAGGAAGAGCTGCTGCCACATCGCAATAGCGTAGCGCCAGTTGCCATCGAAGAAGAACGCCGCCTGGCTTATGTTGGCATGACTCGCGCGCAACAAACCCTTACGCTGTGTTACGCCGCCAGACGAAAAAAATATGGCGAGATCGTTGCTTGCGAACCCAGCCGTTTTCTAAACGAACTACCAGAAAAGTACATTCTCTGGCCGGCGAAAACGGCGCTTAGCCCAGAGCAAAATAAGGCGCGTGGCGAACAAACGTTGGGTGGCTTGAAAGCGTTGTTTGATTAACGAGAAACTACCGATAAACTAACGGTCTATGGTGCAAGCGGTGCAATAGCAATGAAAAAACTGGCGCATGAGGCGGAATTAGTGAAGGAGGCGCTACGGGTGGGCGCGATCTACGCGAAGAAGCGTGGCGTCGGAGAAATCGAAGCAACCGATTCTGCAAAAATGAAAATTACCTACATCTATCGCCTACTGGTCCACGATAAGCTGATTCAACCATTGGCTACCGGTCAGGACAACGAAACGAATATGAAACACAAATTGGCGCTATGGATGCAACGCCAATTGCCGGAAGATCATCGTTTGCTCAAATAAGAACCTGCCATAACACGGTGGTTACTGGCTTTTTTCGACCATATAATCAACAACGGCCTGCATCTCTTCGTCGGAACAGTCCATACATAAACCTTTCGGAGGCATCGCATTGACGCCATTGATTGAGTTGGAATAAAGGGTGTCTATGCCGTTGTCCAGTCTGGGTTTCCACGCGTCTGCATCACCGATTTTTGGCGCACCGGCTACACCGGCATCATGGCAGGAAGTACAGCTCGCCTTGTAGATGTCTTCCCCGGAACGCGGGCCGCTGCTCGCCGTGCTCGCAACCACTGCCGTTGCACATGGATCGCCTTCAACACACACTTCACCTGCAGGCTTGAGGCGCTCGGCGATTTCCTTATCGGTCTTTTCCGAAGCCTGCGCCGAAAACGCGCTGGCGAAAATGACGGAACTCACGATTTTTAGATAAACACGTTTCACTTATTAAACCTCTATTTGCACGCTGCTCGACCAAAAACAGCCGCGCATTATAGCGCTTAAACAGCCAGACTTAAATCTCGCTTTATGCATCGGGATTGGGCTTGTTCTGGGCTATACATAAATTAGACTAGCTCCACGCAGATCGGTATTATGCGCCCTCGCCGCGCCCGTAGCTCAGCTGGATAGAGTAGCGGATTCCGATTCCGTTGGTCGGGGGTTCGACTCCCTCCGGGCGCGCCATTCTCATACGGGTGCATTCCCGTAAATTTGTCGCATATCCGCACCCGTTTGTCGTTTTTGACGCCACCTCGCTGGTTTAAATTTCATCCATTGACTAAATTTTATAAACGGTGTCTGGTTCACATGGAACTTGTGAATATCACACACCCTTTGGTCTACTGGAGACGTCCTTGCAAACCGAAGTGGCAGATGCGCGTATACGGCGCAGAATCCCTATAGCGCTAAAATTGTCCGCCAGCATTTCCTTGCTGATGCTCGGCTGCGTCTGCGTGCTTGCCGTATTTCTCCTAAACCATCAATCGCGCCTTATCAGCGCCCACGCCGACGACTTTAGCACCCTTATTACCGAACAATTGGCCAGCACCGCGATAGAGCCGCTGTTCACCGATGAGCGTTACGAGCTTGAAGCGCTTGTCAGGCATATCGCCTCCAACGAGCGCATTTTGGGCGCTGCTATTATGAATCGCGACGGCGAACAAGTAGCACTAGCCGGATCGGTGCCGAGTTTTGATCTGCTGGATACCAGCAAGCCCTACCAGGAACTGTCGCCCAAGCAACAACCGTTGGTTGCTGGCAAGGACTTCGTGCGCGCTGCACCCGTGTCGGTACATATTGAGCCAATCAAATTCAAAGGTGTGATGGCAGGCTATGCCGTCGCTAGCTACTCACAAGACGCTATTGTGCGCGGCTATAAACATTCATTGAAGCTATTGGCCTTCATCACCGCTTTGATGATGATCGCCATGTGTTTAGTGGTGTTCTCACTCGGCAAGCGCGTCACGCGGCCGCTAACCGCGCTGGTACAAGCGACAGAGGCCATCGATCGTGGTGACTTCACCCAAATCGAGGAACGCCGCAATGATGAAATCGGCCAGCTGATTAACGCTGTCAATCAAATGGGGCAGGGCTTGTTAAATCGCTCGCAGGTCGAAAACGTGATGGGGCAGCTGCTTGCCAAAGACGTGGCTGCGCAGGTACTCAATAAGCTGGATACAATCCAGGTCGGCGGCGAACAGGTACATGCGACCGTTTTGTTCGCCGACATCGTCGGCTTTACTGAAATTTCGGAAAGTTTATCGCCACAAGAAGTCAGCGAACTGCTGAACGAGTACTTCACCTATCTGGACGCATGTGCACGTTTTTATTTCGGCACCATCGACAAATATATTGGCGACTGCGTCATGGTCGTATTTGGCTCACCGAAACCCGACCCAGCCCATCAATACCATGCGGTGTCTTGCGCAGTATTGATGCAGAAGCTTATTCAACGGCTAAACGAGCAGCGCTTAAAGCAAGGCAAATATACCGTGAATCTGCGCATCGGCATCAACAGCGGCAAGATGTTGGCGGGCTTGTTAGGATCAAACGATCGGTTAGAGTATACCGTGGTCGGTGACTCGGTAAATATCGCATCACGCCTTTGTAATGAAGCTGCGAGCGGCCAGATTATCATTCAAGAATCCTTGTACGAGGAGGTTCGACAAGAACACAATTTGTGTGTAGAGCAGCATAAGAAGATCAAGCTGCGCGGTAAGTCGGTGCCAGTAAATGTCTACAACGTGTACGCCGTGGAACAGGCACACCCGATGGCAATGGAAAACCTGATTGAAGACGTCATCAGTCACCGTAGGGCCGCCTGATGTTGATTCACCGTCTGGCCCGGGCATTGCCGCTGGTACTACTAATGATGGCAGGTTGCGCTTCCCAGATACGTACCGCAAGCGATCTGTCGGCCCACGTAGAACAACAGGTGAGCGAGCATCGCTACGCTGCGGCGCTATTGTCAATAAGCAAATTTTCGAAACCCGAAGCCGATACCGAACAGCTGAGCAAACTACGCGACCGCGTGAATGCCGCTGCCGCCCGCTACGAGTCGGACACCATCAACACTGCGCGTAAACTGGTGGCGCAGGGCAACTGGCACGCGGCACAATTGGTCTATCACGATGCACGGCGGCGCTACCCGGAGGGTTTGGCGCTTAACAAGGCAGAAGAAGACTTTGAGGCACAGCGCGATGCATTTATTGCGCACTTACGCGTCATCCAGTACGCGGAAAAAGCCAAGTATTTAAATGCCGAGATAGCGCAGCTTGAACAAATCACCGCCGCGGCGCCGTTCAATTTGGATGCAAAACGCGAACTGGCGCGGCAGAAAGACCAACAACAGCTGATCGCCACTGCACTACTGGATGCCGGTGAGCGCCAATTATCGGCAAAAAATTATGCCCAGGCACGGCGTTATTTAACCTTGTCCAACAATCTGATTGCGAGCACCGCAACGCAAAAAGCATTGCGGCAACTACCACGCCCAGTGAAAAAGCTACCTAAAAAGGCCAAAGCTAGAATTAATCCAGCGCCAGTTAAAGTTCTCGAGCCGGCCCTGGTAATCCGACCGGACACAAACGTGGATACCGACGCTGAATTCAAGCAAACAGTCGCAAGCTATCGCACCGCCCGCAAGCAAGGTGACTTATTGCGCGCGCAACGGCAACTAGGACAGGCACTTACCTTGCGACCGCAGAACAACAGTCTACTCGAAGAGCAAAAAACGCTGGCGGAGGTGGTACGAAAACACGTTCAGGAAAAACTTGAGAACGGTAAGTACTTGTATAGCATGGGCGAAGTCGATGCAGCGATTGCCGCCTGGCAGATCGCGGCCGCGCTGGCCCCCCAAGACCAGGCGCTACAACAACGCTTAGAACGCGCGCAAAAATTCCGCCAGCGTTATGAGGAACTAAAGAAATAGCCGCTTGCGGCTCTGTGATTTCTGGTATTAGTAGCAGAGCACGCAAGCAAACCGGCAAAGCTATTTGCTTTTGCGCCGATCTTTTACTTGCTCTCTGCGATTAAAATCTTCTGGAACCGCTGTGGGTTCCGTGCGGCGATCAAGCTTTTTTCGCTCTTCCAAAGCGTCTTCGATTTTACGGACTTGTTCAGGAGTAATTTTTTGCTCGCTCATGTTTCGGTCTCCATTGCTGCCTCTCAGCAACCGCAAAGCGCTAGGGCGCCCACGATATGGCTAAAATCTATGCTTTTATAAAACTATAGTTGAAGCTGCAGAATGTGCAAATAATTAAGGCAAAGAACTCACTAACTTCAACAACTTCCGACCGTTCGATGCCGGCACACAGCAATCTGCCAATCAATTGACGCATAATAACATGCGCTATCTAGTGCAGTGTATTGATTATAACGCTCACCTAGCTTCGCTATGCTACATCAGCACACATTGGTTGCGGCCGCTATTTTTCCCCTGGTACAGCGCCTTGTCGGCGCGCCCGAAAGCTGTGTCCAAGGTATCGCCCTCTACCAGCTCGGTTACCCCGAATGTCATGGTGATCTGTACCGCTTGCTCGGTAAAATGGAAGCCGCACTCAGAGACTTGTTGACGCACCGAATCCATAGTCTGCATCGCATTCTCGCTCGTTGTCTCGGGCAGCAGAAACACAATTTCCTCGCCGCCATAGCGCGCGATAAAGTCGGTTTGCCGCAAGCGGTGGCTCAAAAGTTGTGCAATTACAGTCAACACTTTGTCGCCCGCCAGATGGCCATAGGTATCATTTACATTTTTGAATAGGTCGATATCACCAACCACCAACGATAGCGGCCGCTTGTAACGCTGCCAGCGCTTGAATTCAAGCACTGAGCGTTCGTTGTAGGCTTGCCGGTTCGGCAGCTTCGTCAGTGGGTCCAGCAGGGCCTTCTGCTTTTGCCGTTGCAGCAGTTCACGTGCGGTGGTCGCTTCCTTCTGTAAACTTTCGACCCGCTTGGCTAGATTCGTCAGGTGATCTTTAAGAGCGCTCTGGGTACTGGAATCCGCTGCGGTGAATTTGGCCAAGCGCCCGCTTATTGCCTCAAGGCCCTTGCTGACCGCTGTTTTTAGTGTGTCTAAATCGGCGCTTTGTTCAACCACGCGGCTCAACTCGGCAATCTCGACCCTCATCGATTCGCTGAGCTGCTGACCGCCGTCTTGCACCATAACGTTGCCTTGCGCCACCGAATCGATGCTGACATGCATTTGGGCGAGTTGCTCAAATAACTGTTTCAAATATTGTTCAAAATCTTTCTGACCGTTGAACAATGTCGATAGTACGACCAGACTGAGCTCTTCTAGCGTCGGTACTAGTTCGTACCAGTTGAGGCCTTGTTGGATCGCGCGCTGCACGCGGGCCACACTGTCAAGCGCATCAACCGGTGGTTTGATGTGTTCAATCAGGTCTTGCAACACCGCTGTAATGGCTTCGCCGACCACAGAATACGGCTGCTCCGGGGCTGCCTCAACGAGTTGCGTGGTATCACCGTCTGGTGCTGGTTCGGCTTGCGCAAACAGGTCAACCAACAATACTTGCAGTTGCGCCAGCAGCTCGCCAAGCTGCGACGCCGAAACGCCGCGTGCCGCTTCAGCGCGCAGTTGTTCTATAGCTGCCAGCCGTTCGGCTGGTACTGTGCCCGCCAACAGATCTAGAATTTGACCAAGCGCGTCGCTCCACTGCACCGCTTGGGTAGACTTTTCGCGTTCGATGGTGGTGACGGTTTGTTCGATATCGCGAATAACTTGCAACAAGCCGCGGGTCATACCCTTGTGCCGCAGTTCTTTTTTGAGTGATTCTAGCAGTGCGTCTAGATGTTCATCAGTGCCTTGCGCTACCGTGCCAACCCGAACAACGGTATGTCGCAGCAGATGCAATTGTTTCTCGTAGCGTTCTTCGTTAGCCGCCTGTTCGCGCACCAACGTGCGATACTTTTCCTGCCAATGCTCTATTGATTTTTTTGGTTCTGCCATCCCTGCATACCCGCTGTCCTGTAGCTATTAGTATAGACAAGCGATCGAGGAATAGCGCGAGCGGGTGGCACGCGCATGGGCTAGAGTGAAGCGCGTTCCTTGGCGATAAGGAAATCGGTGATATCTAGCATCTGCTGTTGGCCACCCGCCATCTTGGCGTCGACGCGATATTTGCCGTTGACGACTATTTCGGGTGTACCGGTGATTTTGTAGCTGCGCGCACGCGAGTCGGCTAGACGCACGCCGCTGGTGACGCTGAATGAATTGTAGGCCTTTTTAAACTTGTCAGCGTCAACACCGTGCTCGGCAAAGAAATCCGCCAACTCCCGTTCAGTCGCCAGTTTTCTGCGCTCAACGTTCAGCGCCTCAAACAATGGCATGTGCATTTTATCGAGAATGCCTAGCGTTTTCGCGGCGTAGAACGCCTTTGCATGCTCAACCATGACATCGCGCCACATTGCCGGAGAGCGCCAAAAATCGACGTCGTCCTGTGATTTACTGGCCCACTTCTCTAGAACCGGTTCGAAACTGTAACAATGTGAACAGCCGTACCAAAACAACTCCACCACTTCTACTTTTTTCGGGTCGCGGGTTTTAACCGGCTCAGGCAAAACCACGTAGTGCTCGCCGGCTTTGTAAACTTCCTCGGCCGCTTGCTCAGCACAAGCAATCAGCGGCAAAAATATGGCACCAAAAAGGATGGCTTTGATTGTGGTTTTCAACTGCATAATATCGCCCTAACAAGTTTCTAACGTACACCCGAAGCATAGCTTGATACTGCTTTGATTTCCTTTGCAGTCATTCGTTCAGTAATTGAGCGCATGACTGAGTCGACGTCGTTATTGCGTTCACCGGTCTGGAACATCAGCAGCTGTTGCTCGATGTAGTCGGCGTGCTGGCCACTCAAGCGCGGAAACCCAGCCGGCGCGTTACCTACGCCAGTGGGCGAATGACAGCCGGTGCACGCGGCTATGCCCTGCTTTTTGATGCCGGCGCGATAAACGCTCGCGCCCATATCAACCAGGTCTTTCTTCGCAGCACTGCCCGACATGGTCTGACCGGCATAATAGCTGGCGATATCCTGCAGATCCTGGTCGCTCATATTGTCCAGCTGGCCGGCCATTTGCGCGATCGGACGCACGCCTTCTTTTATTTCCTGCATCTGCTTGAGCAAATACTTCTCACCCTGGCCCGCGATTTTTGGAAAAGCCGCCGCCAGGCTGTTGCCGTCGGCGCCATGGCAGGCAACGCATTGCGCCGCTTTGGTCTTGCCTGCTTGCGGATCGCCTTCGGCCTGCGCCCGATTTGCTATGGCGAGTGTCGCGGTAGTGAGCAAACATAAATTAACGGCTAATAAGGTCTTCTTCATGATGCGAGGCACGATTCCTGGTTAGCTGGAGAACAACGGTTATTTTGGAGTAGCCATGTATTCGATCAGCGCTGCGTAATCTTCCTCGCTGCAATCCATACACATGCCTTTCGGTGGCATCGCGTTCAAACCGTTAACAACGCTGGCAACCATAGTATCCATGCCTTTGTCTAAACGTGGCTTCCACGCGTCGGCATCGCCAGTCTTGGGTGCGCCGGCAACGGCAGCAGCATGGCATACCGCACAGCTTTTATTGTATTTCGCTTCAACATCTTTGTCGTCAGCAAAACTGATAGTGGAGAAAGCGCCTGCGGTCAACGCGACGAATAATACTCTTTTGATATAAAACATAGAAACCCCTGTTGTTGAACAAAATGAGCGCAAAAAAGCCTGCGCATTATATACGAACTGCCCCTGCTTCAAAACCAGCGACCGCGAATTGCCGCTACAATCCATCACAATGGTAAGATCAGCGTAGTTTTCGCTCCCTGAACCAAAACTGAACCGCCGCGCCGAGATTATGGAAATGCCTCTTTCGAGCCAAGACTTCGCCCGCGCCGAATTTCTGCAGAGCGCCAGCCGACTGCAGGAATGTCCGCCGGACACGGGTCGCGAAATCGCGTTCGCCGGTCGCTCCAATGCGGGCAAATCCAGCGCCATCAATGTGTTAACACAGCAACGCAAGCTGGCTCGAATTAGCAAAACACCCGGGCGCACCCAATTGATCAATTTTTTTGGCATCGCGCCGGATGCACGCTTGGTAGACCTGCCGGGTTACGGCTATGCAAAGGTACCTTTGTCGGTTAAAGCGTATTGGCATCAGCATCTGGATGCCTATTTGCGCGAACGTGAGGCACTGTGTGGATTGATTTTGTTGATGGATGTTCGCCGGCCATTACAGGAATTTGATCACGCGATGTTGGATTGGGCGCAGCAATCCGGCCTTGCCGTACATATTTTGCTCACAAAAGCCGATAAACTGAAATACGGCCCTGCCAAAAGCAGCCTACTTAAGGTACAGCAAACCATCGCGTCGCAGCAGGGCGTAAGCGTACAGCTATTCTCAGCGCTTAAAAAAACCGGCGTCGAGGCGGCTCAGGCACAAATGTTGACTTGGCTTAACGGGTAAAGATTGACAGAGCGGCACATGAATGTGCCTCCATTTTCAATGACTTAAGTCATTGAAAATGGGAGCGGAGCAAAATCGCATTTTGCGGAGCGTCCCTAGTAAACAGGCACGACTGCATGGACGCAGGAGGTAGAGCAATGCCGGGAGCAATTGCCGAGGAAGCCTGTTTCCGGACATACATAAGCTAAAAAAGCCCCGGCCGCATAGGGGAAAATACGGTCGGGGCTAGGATTAGTGCTTTTTGGGGAGAGCACTAAGCGAGAAGCGGCCCATGAAATACCACTCATCTCGCATATTAGTATGACTGCATATGAGTAAGACAGTTCCCTTCGCTAATGCGCCTCGTCCCAATTGGCGCCCTTGCCAGCCTCAACCACCAACGGCACATGCAACTCTGCCGCGCCTTGCATCATGGCGCTGATCGAGGCGGTGAAATCTTCACCTAATGTATCCGCAACCTCGAATACCAGTTCATCGTGTACCTGCATAATCATGCGCGCATCGATGTTTTCCGCTGCTAACCAGGCATCAACGGTCAGCATCGCGCGCTTAATAATATCGGCGGCCGTGCCCTGCATGGGCGCGTTGATGGCAGTACGCTCGGCGGCTTGGCGGCGCATCGTATTGGCGGCCTTGATCTCCGGCAGGTACAGGCGGCGGCCGAAGTGGGTCTCGACAAAACCTCGCTCTGCCGCCTGCTCACGAATCCTGTCCATATACGTCGCTACCCCCGGGTAACGAGCGAAATATTGGTCGATGTACTCCTGTGCGTCATTGCGCCCGACCTTGAGCTGACGCGCCAGGCCAAATGCCGACATGCCATAAATCAAACCAAAATTAATCGCCTTGGCGCTGCGCCGCTGCTCAGCGCTAACGTTATCCAGGTCGACCCCAAAAACTTCCGCGGCGGTAGCGCGGTGCACGTCCAGGCCGTCACGGAACGCCTCCAGCAAGCCAGCGTCCTCAGAAAGATGCGCCATAATGCGCAGCTCAATCTGCGAATAGTCGGCAGCGATGATGTGATAGCCCGGCTCTGCGACAAAAGCCTGGCGGATACGGCGCCCTTCGGCACTGCGAATCGGAATATTTTGCAGATTGGGATCAGTGGATGACAATCTGCCTGTGGCAGTCACTGCCTGATGGTAAGAAGTGTGGATGCGCCCGCTGGAAGGATTTATTTGCAACGGCAGTTTGTCGGTATAGGTGGACTTCAATTTGCTCAGGCTGCGATATTCGAGAATCAGCGCCGGCAACGGGTAATCCAGCGCCAGTTCCTGCAACACTGGCTCGGCGGTCGATGGCTGACCTTTCGGCGTTTTTTTGATCACCGGCAGTTTGAGCTTGTCGAAGAAAATACTTTGTAGTTGTTTTGGCGACCCCAGATTAAACTCCTCGCCAGCCATGGCATAGGTTTCTTGTTCGAGTTCCTGCATACGCGCGCCCAATTCCTCGCTTTGATTGGCGAGCAACTCAGCATCGACCTTGGCGCCATTGCGCTCAATGCGCGACAGTATGGGAACTAGCGGCACTTCAATATCGGTGTATACGCGTTGTAGGGAAGGCTCTGCTTCAAGCTGCGGCCATAGGATTTCATGCAAGCGCAGCGTCACTTCGGCGTCTTCGGCCGCGTATGGCGCCGCTTGCTCAAGCGCGATCTGGTTAAACGTGACCTGTTTTGCGCCTTTGCCGGCAATGTCCTCGAAATGAATGGTGTTGTGACCCAAGTATTTCATCGCCAGGCTGTCCATATCGTGGCGGCCACCGGTACTGTTAAGCACGTAAGATTCGAGCATGGTGTCAAAAACGATGCCTTCCATATTAATGCCGTAATTGGCCAATACACTTTTGTCGTATTTCAGGTTCTGACCCAGCTTGCGCACATTCGGGTCTTCCAACAGCGGTTTAAGCTTTGTCAGCACTTCGTCCCGATCGAGTTGCGTGGGCGCGCCATCATAGTCATGCGCCAGCGGCACGTAGGCCGCCGAGCCGGGCTCGCAGGCGAATGACACACCGACGATCTCGGCCTGCATGTAATTAAGGCTGGTGGTTTCGGTATCGAAGGCGAAGTAGTCCGCTTGTTTGAGTTTCTTTAGCCAGGTTTGCAGGCTTTTTTTATGCAGCACCGTGTCAAAATCGAAAGCGGTTTGGGCTTGAGCCACCGCTGAACCATCGGCATCTGACATAAGCTCTTGAGCCCAGGCCTTGAACTCCAGGTCTTTGTACAATTCGAGCAGTCGTTCCTTGGCAGGATCAGCCTCGTTAAGCGCTTCTGCTTGCACATTCAAGTCAAGATCACACTTGATGGTGGCAAGTTCGTAGGATAAAAGTGCATTGTCGCGGTCTTTTTCTAACTTTGCGGCCAATGATTTAGCACCGCGGATATCCAGTTCGGCGATTTTATCAAGATTGTCGTATAGCTCTTGCAGGCCACCAATTTGCTGGATCAAGGCAAGCGCCGTTTTTTCGCCAACGCCGGCCACACCTGGAATGTTATCGACCTTGTCTCCCATCAGCGCAAGGAAGTCGATCACACGCTGCGGCGGCACGCCCATTTTTTCTTCGACACCGGGCACGTCTAAGACCGTGTCGGTCATGGTGTTGACCAGCGTCACCTTGTCGTTTACAAGCTGTGCCAGGTCTTTGTCGCCGGTGGAAATAACGACATTCATACTTTTTCCCGTGGCTTGCCGAGCCAAGGTGCCAATCACATCGTCAGCTTCCACGCCGGGGACACACAGCAGCGGCATACCCAACGCTTGCACCAGTTCGTGCAGTGGCTCTACCTGAGAGCGCAGCTCATCCGGCATGGACGGGCGATTAGCCTTGTAGGCTGCGTAAATATCATCGCGAAACGTTTTGCCTTTGGCATCAAATACTACTGCAACGGTGCTGCCGGGATAATCCTGCTGCAGACGCTTGAGCATGCTGACCACGCCTTTAATCGCACCAGTAGGTTGGCCCTTCGAGCTGTTCAGGGCTGGCAAGGCATGAAATGCGCGATAAAGGTAGGAAGAGCCGTCGACAAGAATCAGCGGTAATTTTTGCATGCGAATTTAATTTAGTAGTGGTATGCGGGCAGCTAGTCTAATGGCTGTCGTGGTCTGGCGACAACGTCAATACGATGCTATGGGCACACTTGCCAACGCAAATGCGCCAACCCCGGCTATCGCCACAAGTGTTACCAAGCAACACATATCACCAATTTCTTGGCTCGCTTAGAACAAAATATTTTAAGAACTGTGTCTCAAAATCAAAAGTTTACGGGTGATACCTGGGTTCTCTGCTAATGTTACTGAATGAGACGAAAAACTCTGTGAATACTTGAACTTCAGGCGCGATCTGCTATCGTATGTTACGTAAGGTAACAAATTAACAATCTATGCCTGAACACTAATTACATAGGCAGCATTTAGATAAAGGAACTGACATGAACAAGCACGTATTTTTCACCCTTGCACTGATCGGAGCGAGCGCTAACAGCATTGCAGCCGACTCGAATGAGGCGCCCAAAATGACACTGGCGCTTTACGACGGTAGCCAAGCGCAAATATTGCAACCAGTTGCACTGGACAAGCAGACTGCGAAAGCCGCCGAAAAACGCGTTAATATCGCTGCTGATGCGTTGAATGAAAAACTCAGCAAGCAGTTGGAAGCGAAATTTGCCGAAGATTTGAGGTTGACTTCACGTTAGTCTTCACTGGGAGCCCTTCAAGGTGATATTGCCTAATGCAGCGTTAAGGGGTACTAGTTCCCGGAGCCTTTGCGGGTTCCGGGTCTTCCTTCGACCAGGCAACGATATACCGCATCACTTACCTCATTCAGCAGCACAGCATAGCTAGAAGCACTCGCACCTAGTACATCCACCTCGACCAAATTAATATCCAGGTTTTTAAACAAGGCTTGGATCTTGTTGCGCTCGTATTGTGGCTCCAGCATGACACAGTGCACGTCACCATGCTCAACACGACGACGTAAACCCTCGATATGCTTCAAACTTAGCAAGTCATTGGCACCCGTATAAACACTGCCAATCTGATTTAACTGATAGCGCCGCAAAAAGTGCTGCAACCCTGCATGCGTGGTAATCACACCACTGCCTGCCAGCCCCGTAAAGCGATCTGCAATGCGTTGGTGCAATAGATCCAATTCCGCCTGAAATGCTGCAAGTTGGCCGCGATAGCGGCTTGCATTGCCTGGGTCGGCCAATATCAACGCCGCCGCAATACGCTCAGCACTATCTTTCACCGCAAGCGGATCCAGCCAGATATGCGGGTCGTGCCAGTGCTTGTCGCCTGTTTCGTGAGCCGCTAATAGAGCGAAGATTTTTTCACCATCGCGCTGTCTTAGCGGCTCGACCAGATAGTGCTCGAATTGCGGGCCCAACCAGACAAATAAATCGGCCTGCTGCAAACGTCGTAGGTCGGAGAATCGCAGCGCAAAATCATGAGGCGAAACCCGCGCAGACAGCAACAACTCGCTATCGATAGTATCGCCGGCGAGCGCGTCAACCACCAGCTGCACGGGTTTTACACTACTTAACACCTGTAGAGGCGACGCTGCTTGTGTCGAGCACAGAGTCAGTGCGCACACCATGCTTATCCAAATACAGACATAACGCACGACCGTACTCTGCTCAGGCAAGGTCACTCTGCACGCTTTAAGATACAATGCTTACTCCAGTTTCGATAACGCCCACCACTGCTTCGGTTTTCTCTCGCGTCCAAACGCCAATATCCATGACTGACAATTTACTCGAACTAAAAAAAGTGTCGATCGCTCTGAGTGGCCGCGAGATTGTACGTGACGTCTCGTTCAATGTCGCTGCCGGGCAAATCGTTACCTTGATTGGCCCCAACGGCGCTGGCAAAACCACGCTGGTGCGCGCGGTGTTGGGTTTATGTGATATTCGTTGCGGCGATATCCATACTCGACCGGGCTTGCGCGTTGGCTATATGCCACAGCGCTTGCACATCAATGCCCACATGCCGTTGCCAGTATTACAATTTTTGCAATTGGGTGGAGCACCGCGGGAGCAAGTACTCACTTCACTACGAGAAACTGGTATAGAGCGCTTGCAAGCCGCGGCAATGCAGGATGTGTCGGGCGGCGAGCTACAGCGTATTTTGTTGGCCCGCGCCCTGCTGCGAGATCCGCAATTACTGGTACTCGACGAACCTGTGCAAGGCGTTGACCTGGGCGGCCAAACAGAATTGTACGACCTGATCACCAAGGTTCGTAATGAGCACGGCTGTGGCGTACTCATGGTATCGCACGATCTACAACTGGTGATGGCAACGACCGACACGGTGATCTGCCTGAATCACCATGTGTGTTGTCATGGGCACCCGGACCACGTCAGCAACGACCCCGCATTTATTGAATTGTTTGGTGCGCAATACGCGCAGAAGCTAGCTGTTTATCACCATCATCACGACCATGACCACGACATACACGGGGATATCGTGTCCGGCGATCATAAGTAAGCATGGAAGAGCTAATTCTGCGGGCGCTGGGCGCTGGTTTGCTAGTCGCCTTAGTGACCGGCCCTATGGGTTGTTTCGTTATCTGGCAACGCATGGCTTACTTCGGCGACACGCTGGCACATTCGGCCTTGTTGGGTATTGCCCTCAGCCTGCTATTGGCCATCGATACCGGCCTTACCGTGCTAGTTGGCGCCGTCTGCATCGCGTTATTGCTGGCCTGGATGGAAAGCAATAGCCGCATTCCATTGGATACCGTGCTCGGCATGATCGCCCACGTAGCGCTGGCAGGCGGCGTGATTCTTTTGGGCTTTACTCAGCAGGGTCAAATCGATTGGCTAGCCTATCTGTTTGGCGACCTGCTAGCCGTGAGCTGGCGCCAACTCCTGCAAACGGCGCTGCTCGGTGGTTTGGTACTTGCAGTAGTCATTACCTGTTGGCGCAAATTCGTCGCATTGGCCGTCGACAGCGATCTTGCCCAGGCCGAAGGACTGGCGGTAAGACGCTACCAAACCTTGCTGTTGGTATTGATGGCGATAACAGCAACCACCGCGATGCAAGTTGTAGGCGTACTGCTGGTCACGGCGCTGTTGATTATTCCGGCGGCAGCGGCGCGGCAGCTAGCCAAAACGCCGGCGCAGATGGCCATATTCGCCAGCATTATTGGCTGCCTGGGTGTACTGGCTGGAGTGGCGGCATCTTACTACGCGGATATTGCGGCAGGGCCGGCCATTGTGGTGGCGAGTTTTGCTATCTACTTGCTGGCCAGCTTAAAACGGGCTTAGCCAGCCTCCGGACCATAAGTACTCTGGTAGTTCAACCGCAACTGTTCATAGGCGTGCGTCAGCCGCACCAGCTCAAATGGCGGTTTGATAAAGCCTTGATAATCACCGCGCGGGTTGATCAACACAATATTCGCGCTGTGGTCTACCAGATAATTTTCACCACCACCGGGCACTTTATTGAACGCGCTGTTCAGTTGTTGGGCAAAACGCTGTAATTCCAGAAACTCGCCGCTGACTCCTATAAACTCAGGGTCGAAATAATCTACGTATTGAGCCAATTGCGCGGTCGTGTCACGCCCCGGATCGACCGAGACAAACACAATTTGCGTGTCTGGCAGCAACTCCGGCGCTAACGCTTTTTTAAAGCTGCGTAGGGTAGCCAGAGTGGTGGGACACACATCCGGACAGTATGTATATCCAAAAAAGACCAGCGACCACTTGCCGGCCCAACGGCTGGCATCGAACGGTTTACCATCCTGGTCATGCAATTGTGCGGTTTCAAAGCTACGTGGGGTCTCGAATACAATAGCGCCTAGTTCTTTTAGTTGGTCCAGCGAAAGATGTTGCGGCGCGGTCATTCGATAAACTAGCAAACCCAGGAGCAGGACAATAAAAACCAGCAAAGCCGCTACAGTTTTGCGAATGTTCGCCTGCGTCTCCTTCACGGTTTGGTCCATCAATTCACCAGCAGCGGGCTGGCTAACAACCAGTGGTCCAGCAACATAATAAGAAACAGGCTCATCAGATAAATTATCGAATATTTAAACGCGTCCATCGCCAAGCTAGCGTCCTCGCTGCGCAACAGGGCGATCGCCCAATACAAGTAGCCGCCACCCAACACGACGGCACCTAACAGATACAATACGCCGCTCATGCCAGTGGCAAACGGCAGCAGGCTGACCGCTACCAGCAGCAACGTATAGAGCAGCACATGCAACTTGGTGTATTCAATGCCGTGCGTTACCGGCAGCATGGGAATATTCACCTTGGCGTAGTCGTCGCGGCGATGAATCGCCAGCGCCCAAAAATGCGGCGGGGTCCAGGCGAATATAATCAATACCAGCAACAATCCGTGGCCGTCGATGCTGTTGGTGACCGCAGTCCAGCCCAATAGCGGCGGCGCGGCGCCGGCCAGGCCACCAATCACGATATTTTGTGGTGTGGCGCGCTTCAGAAACATCGTATAAATAAATGCATAGCCTATCAACGATGCCAGCGTCAGCCAGGCCGTGAGGGCGTTGATGAAAACCAACAGAATGCCCATGCCGCTACAACCCAACAGCAACACGAAGCCTATGGCCTGAGTTCTGCCAATTCGACCCTGGGCCAGTGGCCGGTCGTGTGTGCGCGCCATTTCGGCGTCGGCCTTGTAGTCGACCAGATGATTGATTGCGGCGGCCGAGCCTGCACACAGCGCAATGCCCAGGTTACCTAGAAGAAGCACATCGAGTGGCACCATACCCGGGGTCGCCATAAACATGCCAATCGCCGAAGTTAGCAGCATCAACGCCACAACATTAGGTTTGCACAGCTCCCAATAGTCATGCCACCGCGCATGCGGCGCGGCGTGTTGTTGCACACGACTCGTCATGGTTTAACCTCGGAGAGTTCTTCTAACGTAAATAGATGATACGCTAGTGCGACCAAGCTGAGTAATAATAATGCACCCACCGCGTTGTGGGCCACGGCAACGGCGATAGGGAAGTGCAGCACCACGTTGCCAATACCGAGGCCGATTTGCGCTCCTAGCACTGCTAAAGTAAATACCGCTAGACGACGTGCCGGCGCAAATTGGCTGCGCTGTAGCAGCAACAACAGCACCCCGCACAACACCAGTGCGGTGACGATAGCGCCAATGCGATGGCTAAAATGGATCGCCACCCGCGCGGCGTTGTCCAACGTGCCACCGAGATAGTTGGGCCCAATGGCTTGCATGGCGTTGAAACC
>JBPCXM010000374.1:0-2699 GCA_051008535.1 Pseudomonadales bacterium
ACCTAAAACAGGGGCAGGTCAAACTGGCCCGGTCAGCCTTTGCAAAAGCGGCGGAATTTGAGGAATATCGAGATAGAGCGCAGTACTGGTTGGATACTTTGAGAAAGCATACCCACGCGGGCGAACCGGGTAATCAATCAGGTGTAGCTGAGTGGTAACACACGAAATGATGACAAAAACGCACTGCCCTTTGGCATTGCTTATTCTCGATTTCGAAGCCGGGCGAATGCTAACTACCGAAACAGGATAAAAACTTTGAAAAGAATGCAGGTCAGAATCACGGTCCAAGATCGCCAGTTTTTACTGGACAACGCTATGCAAAGAGGACTAAGACAACATGTGTTCTGCAAACACCGCCGACACCGACCCCCAGGAAACCCGGGAATTTATTGGTGTCGGCTTATCAATTAACGAACTAACGGAAAGAAGGGCAATACTATGAGCGACCGCAAAATACGCCTTGGCATCATGGGCTTCGGCCAGATCGGCAGGCAAATATACCACCTGGTGGCGGAGCGGGATGAAATTGAAATCGTGGCGATTTCAGATATCGGTAAACCGGAAATCCTGCATTATCTGTTGGACTCTGCCTCCATTGAGACGCCAGAAATCACGCTGCAAGGCAATTACCTTGTCAATCCGAAATTTAAAACCCGGATGATGCAGACCGACCGACCAGCGGAGGTACCCTGGGATCTGTGGCAGGTGGACATGGTGATCGACGCCACGGGAAGATTCCAATCTCGCGCCAACATGCAGGCGCATCTGGATAATGGCGCCCCGCGCGTCTTAATCTCTACCCTGCCAGCAGATCATATCGACCGCCTGATCATTCCGGGCATCAATGAAGACAGTGCTAGCAGCGAAGATCGCATGCTGTCTGCCGGTTCCGCCACGACAACGGCTTTGGGACTTGTATTGAAAGTTCTCAGCGACAGGTTTGGCATCGAGCATGCCAGCATGACCAGCGTGCACGCTTACACGAGCGACCAGCCGCTACAGGATTATGCGGGCAAGGATTACCGCCGTAGCCGCTCGGCGGCCGAGAACATCATTCCTAATACGATCGGGTCCGCGCCATGGGTCGAGAAAATCTTACCCCAGCTGGCTGGAAAACTCAGTGGCTACGCTCTTAATGTACCCGTACAAAGAGGCTCACTGCTGGATCTCAACATTGCCTTTGAAAGCAGTGATGTCGAAGTCGAAGACGTCAATAACGCGATGATCGAAGCGAAGCGGGCTTACCCCGGATCGATCGACATAACTGAAGATCCCATCGTATCGTCCGACGCGATAGGTAATCGCCATTCCGTGCTGTTTGACCTGAAGGGGACACTCAAAGGCGGTCGGCGAATGGTTAAAACGCTAACCTGGTATGAAAGCCTGGGGCACGCTTGCCGCATGCTGGATGTGGTCAAACGGTATGACGCTTTTGAGTGTATAGGAGGTGAAACATGCGCATAGCAATTAATGGTTTTGGTCGAATTGGACGTTCCGTGTTCAGAATACTCGACAGCCGGGATGATATTGAAATCGTCGCCATTAACGACTTGGGCGATCATGCAGCATTACGCTACTTGCTGAACTACGACACCGTCATGGGTCCTTTTGGCAAGCAACTTAGACTTGAGGAGGAGTACCTGGCGACGCCGGACTACCGGGTCATGTTGCTCAAGGAAAGAGATCCGGAAAAATTACCGTGGGCTGAGCTGGATATCGATGCGGTTGTCGAATCCACGGGTGTGTTCAGGAGCCGGAAAGACGTTGGCAAGCACCTGACCGCAGGCGCCAAGCGGGCGGTGCTCACGGTACCGGCGAAGGATGAGATCGATTACACGGTCGTTCTCGGTGTTAACGAGGACGGTTTACGGCCGGAGCATCAGATCATTTCGAATGCCAGCTGCACGACCAATTGCCTGGCGCCCATGGTAAAGGTGCTGAATGACGCTTTTGGCATTGTAGAAGGCATTATCAACACCGTCCATGCTTATACCAATGATCAGCGGCTGGCTGATGTGCCTCATTCGGACTGGCGTCGCAGCCGGGCGGCCGCTGAGAATATCATTCCTACGACCACTGGAGCCGCGAAGGCTGTGGGCGAGGTGTTGCCGGAATTGCAGGGTAAGCTCGATGGTATAGCGACACGTGTACCGGTGCCGGACGGGTCGGTAGTCGATTTATTCGTTGAGTTGTCGAGCGATGTGACTGTGACGGATATTCATGCGGCAGTGAAGGAGGCGGCCGAAACTGACAGGCTGAAAGGGATTCTCCAATATATGGACAAACCGGTGGTTTCATCGGATGTCATCGGCAACCATCACTCTTCCATTTACGATGCGGCGTTTACCGATGTAACGCGTGGTCGTTTCTTAAAAGCCCTTAACTGGTATGACAACGAGTGGGGCTATTCACACCGCGTGTGCGACCTGCTAGCACTGATCAAACAAAGCGTGTAACCTTCAACAGGTTTTTGTACCTGCTGATCAATACAATACTGGCAACAGCGTAAAATACCCGCACCCACTTGCTGAAGAATTCCATGCTCACGTAGCCGGCGTTATAGATCAGGACCAGAAACCCATCTGGAAATTTCTCCCGCCGAAAGGGGCGGATTTGCCAGGTTAAAGCGTCCCATACTACTAGGTGTCAATTGAAGCACTAATCTAGTCTGTTATTCAGTGCAATGAGCGCTCCCTGGG
>JBPCXM010000375.1:0-4114 GCA_051008535.1 Pseudomonadales bacterium
GTACAGCATGGCCCGCTCTTCGGGCGTCGAGCGCTCGCTGCGCAGTTTATGATAGCGATACAGCGCTGCCGCCGTCGGGCCGGCGGGTACGTCGAGGGCACCGCTGGCCCAGCGCAATACCAGCGCATTGGCGACGTCGAACACATGCATGCGCTCGCCAATACAGTAGATGTAATCCAGGGCGCCTGCGGCCATGATATTGCTGGTAATGACCCCTTGTGACTCGGTGGATTCGAAGTTGTCCACCCGGAAATTCCAGGTGGTCTCTCCGCCCTTGATGCGGGCGGTATCGATCGGGTCATCCGCCACCGTTCTCGACTTCAGTGCTTCACTATAGGCCAGGGCGAAGTACTCGTCGTAGGCGCCTTTGTCAAAATCCGTCTTATTCGTAATTTGGACGCCGATCTTGACCAGGTAATTGGTCATCTCTTGCAGGATTGAAGGCGTAAAGGCATATTGCGATATACCCGAGTCCGCGCGCCTTGCAAAGGACTCCACAAAATGGGGGATATCGCCTTCGTTGTAGACGACGGTCAGCAGATTACTGACCGCTTTCTCGGG
Organism: Pseudomonadales bacterium; assembly: GCA_051008535.1. Taxonomy (GTDB): domain Bacteria; phylum Pseudomonadota; class Gammaproteobacteria; order Pseudomonadales; family JAUIET01; genus JBBKXJ01. The sequence continues at coordinate 562 of JBPCXM010000375.1, forward strand.
CTCACCATTGGCGATGGGTAGCCCCTGTGCTTTGGTCAGGTTGCCTAAGCGTACCCAACGTTGCGACCCATCTTGGGTGGCAATACGCTTATCGTTGAGAATATGGTTCAGCATTCGCGCGATAAAGTAGCTGCGCGGATTAGCTGCAACATTGCGCAGCACCGAGCCGTACAGCCCGTCTATATCGTCTTCCTTGACCTTTTCTTTATCTAGCGCTTCCCATATCAGCTCGGCATAAATTGTCGATCGTGACAATAAGAAACGCAGTGGATCATCTAAGCCCGACCCGTTGATGCGCGATGTCAGGCTGGCAACTTTACCCAAAACTCCCTTTTTGATCAGTTCTTCTTTGCCTTTACCGTAGGGCGCCGTATTGTAATAGTTCTCCGTTTCCAGCACCGCCCTGACCGCATAGGGGTCAAGATTAGCTCGCGGCGGGTTAACCTTGAGAACCTCATCGGCAGTATGGGGAACCGCGGTTGAAAGTAGCGCCGTTGTTAGGTCCTGCAGCCCGGAATTTCCTGAACTTATAATTGAAGATAGTGTCGCCATGAGTGTTACTCCCCGTAAGGTTATGAAAACTGCAAGTTGAACCGATCTTTTGCCATAAAACTGTTGTTACAAGTGTTCCCTATCAAAATAATGTTGGTATTTGCGCAGCGGGAAAAACCAACTCGCTGTCTAATGCTTATGTTTTCGAAAGATCCGCGGCAAGAATGTCTCGCCATTCTGCGACTTCCTTTTTGAGTAGTAGTGTGCCGTGCACGACTCCTTTGCCACCAGGATTGGCTTGGTGAAAGTTTGGAAATCCTGCAACGTAACCATTTTTTGTCGCCCAATTATAGGTGGCTCTAAATCGGGCTGCGTCGTCGGAAGGATTGCCCAAGTCTTTAGCGGGAATATCCTTCCATTCAACCGCTCCCGCTTTCAGTAGTTGTGCGCCATATACAACGCCTTTTCCACCAGGGTTGGCTTGGTGAAAGTTCGGAAAACCGGTAGCAAAGCCGTTTTTTCCAGCCCAATCGTGGATCGCCCGAAATCGGGCTGCATCATCAGACGGATTGCCTAAATCTTTAGCGGAAATATCTTTCCATTCAACAAATTCGGGCTTGACGAAAATGGTGCCGTATACGAAGCCCTTGCCGTAATCGGCCTGGTGAAAGTTAGGAAAGCCGGCGCCAAAGCCCAAGGATTTGGCGATATCGTTGACCGCGCGAAATCTCTCCTGAAACTGGTTGACGGGTCGTTGACTCGCAGTGGTTTTTGTCGCTGCTGACGTTGGTGTCGCAAATCCGAAAAGTTGCCCAATTATGTCCCAGTTATCGACTGAACTGCCGCCACCCGCGGTCGCTGACTTGGCTACAGCCGCTGCTGCCGATGTCTGGAATCCGAAGAGGGGGGCTATGACGTTCCAATTTCCGCCACCCGGGGCGACAGCTTGTGTAGCCTGCTGCACGACCTGCTTGGCAACGCTTTCAACTTGCGTGGCGGCTTTATTGACCTCTTTCTTGAGCGCCGTTAAAGCGCCTGCCAGCGCTTTAGAATCCTTCGCTAGCTCCGTTTGCTCTTTTTTTATCTTCGCTTCACTCTTATCGTCAATTTTGGACTTTCCAGTGATAAATTCGTTTGCTAAATCCTTGATCTTTTTGCTGGCAGTCTGAACGGCGGTCGCCTTTCGGACGACATTAGTCTTGGCTGTTTTTGCTTTTTCATGGGCGCCTTGGACGGCTTTAGACGCTTTAGAGTCGGCAGCGGATGTTTTTGCATTTTCAGCCGAAGTCTTAGCCTGCTTCAGCAAATCAGTGGCCTCGGACTTAGCCGCGGTTGCTTTATTGTCCGCCGTGTCCGCCTCTTGCATCACCTGGACAGCCAAATTGAGAACTTTTGTGACAACTTCCTTGTCCTTGGTGCTCTCAGCCGATTGTTGTCTAAGCGCGTTCACTTGACCGAGGAGCTGCGCATTTACCTGTTCCAAACCTTTTTTTTGCGCTTGCAAGGCTGCCTTTTCGGCTTGCAGCGCCGCGTTTTGGGTTTGCAAGGCTGTCTTTTCGGCTTGCAATGTTGAAATTTGTTGTTGCAGTTCTTGGGTCGAGGCTGTTGATGCAGCTTGTTGTTGAGCAGCTGGTTGAGCAGTCTGTTGTTGTTCAGCAGCTCGCTGTTGTTGTTCAGCAGCTCGAGCTGCAGCTTCTAGTGTTCTTGTAATCGATGATGTGTTTATGCCCCACGACATGGCGCCCTCCTTATCAGTGAGTAAGTTTGTATTTCAGTAAGCCCAAAGCGTCGAGCATGTTGAGCCCGCCGAAGCCTGCTTTGGAGTGTTTAAATCGTTTATCCATCTTGTCGGAGGTGTGTTTTAACAAGTGTTTAATCTGGCGGTCAGACAAACGCACATCGTGTTCCTTTAAAGCATAGGATTTGAGCAGTGCGATCGCGCCCGCGACAAACGGTGACGCATGGGAAGTGCCGGTAGAAAAACCGTAGTCACTGCCTATGTAGGTGCTATAAATATCTGTGCCGGGGGCGGCGAAGTCGACCTGTTTACCGTAGGTCGAGAACGACGCAATCTTGCCCGTATCATCCAGTGCCCCAACCGCGATGACGTGGGGCAACGCCCCTGGATAGTACATCTTTTCCTGGCCATCATTTCCCGAGGCCGCAACGATGGAAACTCCTTTGCGGCGCGCGTAGTTCACCACCTCATCGTGGGGCAAACCGCCGCCGGTATGCTGTATGCCCAGGCTCATATTGATCACGTCTGCGCCGTTATCGATGGCCCATTTAATGCCGGTGTTAATGTTGTCGACCAGACCGGCCCCCACTTTTTTGGCGCCGCGCTTCATGGCCCCCAACACCCGTACCGGTAAAACCTTGCATTGCGGCACCACCCCCAAGGGCATGTCTAAACCCTGGCCTGCAATGATGCCGGCCACATGGGTGCCGTGCCCAACCTCGTCGTCGGGGTCTTCGTCATAGCCTAGAAAATCGCCAACAAACTTTCCGGCGCCATCAACGATATTGACGCAATCATGGCCCGGCAGCAGGGCCTCGGTCAGTTCGGGATGATCGAGATCAACGCCGGTATCGAGCACCGCGACAATGATTTCGGGGTCGCCCTTGCTGTAATCATGTGCCTCAGGCAGGTGGATCGCGTCGCGCGAGCGTTGGTCGGTCTCGATAGAAAAGGACCGTGCCGTCACCAGGGGTAAATCGGCGCTTGCCACTTTGCCGGGGGAAACGGCTTCTACCAGTGGGAGTATAGAGATGTCCTTGATCAGGTCGGCCGGAATGTCAGTGTCCTGGGTCAAAATCAGTCGATAGACCCGGTTAAATCCACTGGCGACCTCGTCTTTGTCCCAGCGCTTATCGGCAGACTGATATTCTCGGGTAACCATCACCGGGCGGCCATACTTCTCAAATACCTTATCGACCACCGGCTCGATGCGCGCCTCTGCCACTGCTTTTCCCGCAGCAACATCGCCCCAATAAGGTATCCCATCGGGGGCAATATCTTTCTTCAACGTTAGCTTGATATGAGGTTTCATTCCTGTTGTTC
>JBPCXM010000376.1:0-4012 GCA_051008535.1 Pseudomonadales bacterium
TGCACACCGCGTGCCTGCAAAAAATGTGCGAAGCGATTAGCGCGCTCTTCAAGTTGCTGGTAGGTGCAACGGGCATCGCCGCATACCAACGCTTCCTTTTCGGGCACGGCATCCACTACCATTTCGAATAAATCGGCGAGGTTAAATGTTTTCATAGTCTCTGTTTAGTCAAGCTAATTGAGTTTATCAGGTGCTGCATCTGGCTATGACTTCTGCGAACTCACAACCCACATCGCGAAAAACTGCGCGCCGCCACCGAAGGCATGGCCTAGAGCCGTCTTGGCACCCTCTACTTGATGCGCGTCTGCGGTACCGCGCACCTGGCGCGCTGCTTCGGCAAAACGAATCATGCCCGAGGCGCCGATTGCGTTCGACGACAGCACACCGCCCGAGCAGTTTACTGGAAAATCGCCATCCATCGCAGTCGCCCCGGCTTCGGTCATCTTCCAGCCCTCGTCCTGCCCGGCAACCCCCAGGCTTTCCAGCCACATAGGTTCGTACCAGCTAAATGGCACGTAAATCTCTGCCATGTCCAGGTCTTTGCGCGGATTATGAATGCCCGCCTGCGCGTATAAGTCTTTGGCGCAATCACGACTGGCCTGCGGATTGACTTCGTCGCGACCGGCATACATGGTTGGTTCACTGCGCATGGCGGCTCCGCGAATCCATACCGGTTTGTGTGGTGACTTGGTGGCGAGGTCTTCACTGCTGATCACCATCGCACAAGCACCGTCTGATGATGGGCAACTCTCGAGGAACCGCAGGGGCTCCCACAACATTGGCGATTCTTCCACCATTTTCATATCGATATCTGGCATTTGCAGATGCGCCAGTGGATTGTGCGAGGCATTCAGGCGATCTTTAACAGCAACCATTCTGCCCACATGCTCGGCGGCCTTGGAGCGGCGGATATACTCGCGAATAACCGGTGCAAAGTGACCGCCGGCCCCCGCGTTAAGGTGCACGCTATACGGTAGCGCCGATGACAAAGCCCACATCGCGTTGGACTCAGACTGCTTCTCGAAGCAGACAGTCAACACGCGGTCAAAAACACCGCTTTGCACGTGCGACGCGGCGACAATCGCCGTTGAGCCTCCCACACTGCCAGCCGTGTGTACGCGCAACATGGGTTTGCCATTGCAGCCTAGAGCATCCGTTAGGTAAAGCTCCGGCATCACAATACCTTCAAACATGTCGGGGGCTTTACCTATCACCACCGCATCGATATCGTCCCAGCTTAGTTCTGCGTCTGCCAATGCGCGAACAGCGGCTTCACGCACCAGACCAGCGATGGAAACATCCGCTCTTTGCGTTTGATACTTTGTTTGGCCGATACCAACGACCGCGGCTAATCTGCCCATTATTCACCCTCCAGAACAGCGACCAGATTTTGTTGTAAGCATGCACCCGAGGTCGCATGCGCGACGCCACGCTGCGCTTCACCGTTGATGATCCGTTGCGCGACTTCGCCGATGCGATCCAGACCAGCTGCCATCATGGTATTGCCGGCAAGCGCTCCGCCGGAGGGGTTTACCGCGACCCGGTCGTCAAGCTGTAGCGCGGTTTTCAAAATAATTTCCTGATGACTGAACGGGGCGTGTAGTTCCGCTATATCAATTTTAGCGGAGTGCACACCGGCTTTTTCGCCAGCCTTAGCGGTCGAGGGTGACTTGGTTAGATCACGCATACCCAAGTGCGCCGTTTCAATACGGTGGTCCAGGCCGCGGATAAACGCGGGGCGATGGCATAGTTCACGCGCCTTGTCGGCGCTTGCAATTATCATTGCCGATGCGCCGTCGGTGATGGGCGCGCAATCGTGTTTGCGCAGCGGCGCGACGAAGGTGGGCTCGGCAAGCAATTGGTCAACCGTGTAATCGCCGTGCAACTGCGCATTGCTGTTTTGCTTGGCATTAGCGCGACTACCAGCCACAACAGCCGCCATATCGGTTTCGTTGATCACGCCCTCATCCAACATTGCTCGCGCCTGCAAGGCGGCAAGGCTGATCGAGTCGGGCCACAGTGGATTGACATAGTATGGGTCGAGCTGCAACGCCAGCACAGTGGGCAATTCGCCGGGCGAGGATTTGCCAAATCCATATATCAGAGCAGTATCGGCGTGTCCCATTTGAATTTTTAGCCAGGCTTCGTACAACGCCCAGGCGGCGTCCATTTCGACATGCGATTCTTTGATGGGCGGCACGGCACCGAGTGCATCAACCCCGGATACAAAAGCGAATGGCGCACCTTGCAAGTAATCGCAACTACCGGAGCAGGTGAAATCGATATCCGCCTGGTGTACGCCGACCCGATCACGTACCTGATTGATAACTGGCAAGAGTAGTTCAACTTCATTGGCTCTGCCTGCGTCGCGCAGCATGGGAGTTTGCGCATAGGAAATAACGGCAACTTCACGCATTGTGTTGCTCCCTCAAGGCGTCGACATCGACATCTGGCTCATCGATAGGTTTAAAGTATTTGACGTTCTCGAAGCTGTAATCCCACTCCTCCTCTGGCTTCCACTCCGCTTGCACGCGCATGCCGATGCGTACATCGGCATTATCGACACCGCTGACAAGATGAATAAAACTGAGGGCTGCGCCATCGACCAAAATATTAGCGACGACGAATGGTGGCTTGATCGGATTACCGGGAATAGGAATATGCACAATCGTGAAAGATTCCACCGTGCCCTTATCACTAAGTTCCACCGGCACCGTGATCGGCTCACCATATTTCGGGCAAGAGCCACGCGGCGGCACGTAAACTTCGTCGCCGTTGACGCGGCGCATGCCAACGATTTTGCCTTGTTTCAAGTTCGATAGAAAATGCGACGCCGATTCGCAAGGCTTGAAGTTGTAGCCCAGATAAATGGGCGCGTCCATCATTGTGACGGCTTGTTTTTCTTCGCTCATAGTGACTGCCCTGCTGTTGAGGAATGGGTTAAACGGGTTCGAAGCAAGCGATATCGCTGATGTGGCCACGTGGCTCAGCCGCCCAGCGAACTTTAACTCGCATACCGGTGGACATATTGTCTTCACTACCGGCATCTACTGCGTGTAACATGGGCGTGTCAGCACCGTCGAGCTGCACCAGTGCCCAACCAAACGGTTTGTCTAGCGGGTGCTTGGCGCGCGGCTCTTTTACCCAACACCAGGTCTTGACCTCGCCTTCCTGACCTACCTCAACAAACTCCGACAGCTCCGCCGCGGTATTTGGATCGTATTCCATGGGCGGTACAATAACGCTGCCATCGCTAGCCTTGATGCCAACGATGTTGCGATCACGTAATTCGGTGAAGAAACGTCCGATAACAGGGCCGGTCGAGCGGGTATAAGTAAAGCCAAGCTCAAAATCCTGACTGAATAGTTCAGGCTCAGACATCAGCTGATCTCCTCACAATGCTAAGGGATTCATGGTGCAGCAACGCGGTGCACGCACATCGCCGCGTAGTTTACGAGCGCCAGGGCCAGCGCTCAAGTTAAGAGCGTGTAATGCAGGGAACTGGGGTTTGGAACTGCTTAAATCAAGATAATCGCGGCGTAAGCGAGCGCTGGCAGAAGAATCTTCCAAATACTTTCTTTGACCGGGTCGGCCCAACGCAGGATTTCGCCATACTCGCTACGCGCATCTTGCGCATAAATAGCTTGTGCACGCAGATAGTACTTGCCTTTGGGCTGTTCTATAGAAACGCTGTTGCCGCTGAGCTGCTCCGAATAGATCGGCTGGGAAAACTTGCTCGATGTACTGACTTCTAGTTGATAAGCAATTGCGCCGTCGATCTCGGGCCAGTTGACTGCGAGCACCTCACCATTGCGGCTCACGACTGGCTCGGGCGCGCGAAACACCTTGGTAGCGCTTACATGTTTAATCGTATTCAAGCCTTGCAGACCAAGCGTGTCCACACCTCTCAAGACCAAAGTGTAGCGGCCGTCATCCATCGCTTTCAATAGAAGCTCAGGCACTTCGGTTGCCGCAGAAAATAACAGGCGCTCGTTGGACTCCCCCTCAAAGA
>JBPCXM010000377.1:0-7294 GCA_051008535.1 Pseudomonadales bacterium
GGTGTGGGCCAGGTGCGCATGCAGCAAGGCTTTTTCTCGGTGCAACAAACCTGCCCGACGTGTCATGGCAACGGTAAAGTCATTTCCGATCCGTGCCGCAAGTGCCGGGGCCAGGGCCGCACCGAACAACACAAATCATTGTCGGTGAAAGTGCCGGCGGGGGTCGACACGGGTGATCGCATACGGCTGGCCAGCGAAGGTGAAGCCGGTCCTAATGGTGGGCCCGCAGGCGATTTGTTTGTGCAGATTTCGGTACACGAGCACAAGATATTCGAACGAGACGGCAAACATTTGTACTGCGAAGTGCCTATCAGTTTTGTCGATGCAGCATTAGGCGGCGAACTGGAAGTGCCGACATTGGACGGGCGCGTGAAGCTGAAAATTCCCACCGAAACGCAAACTGGTAAACTGTTTCGCTTGCGCGGCAAAGGCGTCGTGCCGGTGCGCGGTGGCAGTGCCGGTGATTTATTGTGCCGGGTGGTGGTTGAGACGCCGGTGCATTTGACGCGCCGCCAGAAAGAATTGCTTGAAGAATTTCGCGGCTTGATGGATGCGGGCGGCTCCAAACAATCGCCGCGCAAGAACTCCTGGTTTGAAGGCGTGAAAAACTTTTTTGATGATATGAAGCTTTAATCCGCCAGCGTGTGTTAACCGTTTCTGAATCGCCTACGTAAAGGAAGGAAAGAAATGTTACGTATAGCCGTCACCGGCGCAGCCGGTCGCATGGGCAAGACCTTGATCGAAGCGGCAAGCCTGACCGATGGTCTGGAGTTAACGGCGGCCATTGAGCGGCCCGATAGCACTTTCATCGGTTTCGATGCTGGCGAACTTGCCGCATTGGGCAAAAACGGCGTGCTGCTGGTTGATAATTTAGAGGATGTTGTTCAGCAGTTCGACGTACTGATCGACTTCACCGCGCCGCAGGCAACTTTGCGTAACGCCGCTATTTGCAGCCAGGTCGGAAAAAAGATGGTGGTTGGCACTACCGGCTTGGATGCCGACCAAAAACAACAGCTTGCTGACGCTGCCGCGCTTAGCGCTATCATGTTTGCGCCGAATATGAGCGTAGGCGTTAACCTGTGTTTCAGCCTCCTCTCCACCGCCGCCAAAGTGCTGGGCGACGAAGTAGATATTGAAATCTATGAGGCGCACCATCGCCACAAAGTCGACGCGCCGTCGGGCACGGCATTGCGCATGGGTGAAGTGGTGGCCGATGCGCTTGGTCGCGATCTAAAACACTGTGCCGTTTATAGCCGCGAAGGCCAGACTGGCGCCAGAGATGGGAACACCATTGGTTTCGCCACCGTGCGTGCCGGGGATATTGTCGGCGATCACACTGTGATGTTTGCCGCCGAAGGCGAGCGCGTCGAAATCACCCATAAGGCCAGCAGCCGCATGAGTTTTGCGCGCGGCGCGATGCGCGCCGCCAATTGGATCGCCGGTCAGCAAACCGGACTGTACGATATGCAAGACGTTCTGGGGTTGTAGGCGATGCCAAAACCCATTGTCGTAATCGACTATTTTGGTTGCGTGCTGGTTGCGCTGGCGGTATTTGAGATCGCCAATGAAAATAAACTGATTCCGCCAGCCTGGCAATTGCCTTACCATCCCCATAGCATGCTTGTGCTTGGTGTCTTGCTGGTGCTGCCGATGGTGATCGTTGCGATACTAAGAGCCCGGCGTGAGTTGGAGCTTAGGCAAATAGCTAGCGATACGGCTGCAGCGCTGAAGGCCAATAAAAGAAAAGACTAAAGGTTAACACGCGATGGATGACACTGCGGTTGAACGCGGGCATTTCATACCATTTCGCATGGCTGATACCGTGCGCTTGTGTTTGGCGCGCGATGGTCTCAACGAAGAAGACGAACAGCTTTTTAGGCGTGTATGCCTGCTATTGACCCGTTATTACCATTTGCATTTCCACGAAAAGCTGAAAACCCTGAAAGAATGCTATGCGCCGTTTAATCCAGACGTCGACACCTTACCGATTGAAAGCTGTTCGCCGAGGAATATAAAAGAGAGACAGAAACAGCTGGTCGATATCCTCTCTGGCATTGTATCGGCGGCCAATTTTAAAATTGTGACGCAGGCAGATCTGGATCACGCGTTTGCCGAAGAATCGCTGTTCAATATTCGCCTCGAAGTGGACTTTAACGATTTTGAACAAATACTGTTTTACCGGCGGGGAGAGAGCCGGCGCAAAGTCGAAGTCAAAACCTGGTTCGGCCTCAGCTCAAAAACCGTCGAGTTTACCAATTACGACCGGGTGTTGATTTACGTCAAGTTCAAAGAAGCCTCATTTTTTAAAGACAAGGAAATTGAAGACCTGTTTTTTACACCCGGCACTACCATGATAAAATTGTTTCGCAATATTCCCAGGGCGGACCTGGAAATGTTATTTCCCAACACCTTAGTGGCCATGAAGGTTCGCGACAAAATTATGATTGGTGTGCCAGCGGCGGTTAGTGGCGCCTTGGTGCTGGTTACGAAATTGGGTTCGACCCTCGTGTTAGTCGGTGCACTGCTTGCTTTTTGGCTTGGCGCTAGCGATAAACCAGTGCTCATTGACCAAGCCGCATTGCTCGCTCTTGCCGCGGGCGTGGGCGCTTTGGTGGCCTATATCTGGAAGCAGTTCAGTTCTTTCAAAAACCGTAAAATCCGTTTCATGAAAACGCTGGCGGATAGTCTGTACTTCAAAAATCTGGACAACAACGCCGGCGTGTTTCACCGCCTGGTTGACGCTGCCGAAGAGTCTGAATGCAAGGAGGTATTGCTTGCCTACTACTCATTGCTTACAAGCGGCGACGGCTTGACAGCTACGGAACTCGATTCAGCCATTGAGCAATGGTTGCTGGAGTACGGTGGCAATAACGTCGACTTCGAAGTTGACGATGCCGTAGGTAAGCTGCTTAAACTAGGTTTAGTGGAGCGTGTCGGCGACAAATTGCAGGCGGTGGCGCTGGACCAGGCAATTACGCAGATGGAACAGAGCTGCAACGATCTGATTCTAGAAGATGCAGCGTCGCAGTGGTAAATAAGCCTAGCGTAAGTGCTGCTCTGTTATTTTGGTGTATTAGCGTAGCCGAACTAAACGGTCAAAGCGCTAACGCGGAAGAACTAAGCCCGGCCAAATCGATGGCTGAATTCTGTCGTAAGCTACCTCGCAAGGAGTATGCAAAGCTGCAGCGTGTGCAGCATCCCGATGATTGGTTTGAGCTTTACACCGTCGCGCCCGGCGTGACTGCAATCTATGAGCCGCATCAATGGCAGGAAGTGATCTCGTATTTGATCGAAGGTGAGACTAGTGCTTTGTTGTTCGATACCGGCAACGGGCTGGCTAACATCGCCGCAGTAGCGCAAGCATTAACCGATAAACCCATCGCCGTTTTGAATTCTCACAGCCATTACGACCATGTCGGCGGCAACTATGCGTTCGACAAAATTTATGGAATGGATTCAGCCTTTACCAGAAAACGGCAGCGAGGCCACGCCAATAAAGACATTGCTATCGAGGCCTCTGCAGAAGCGCTATGCCGCTCGCTGCCCAAAGGCGTTACGCAAGAGAATCATGTTGGCCGCCCGTATAAAGTCACCGAGTTTATCAGCGATGGGTTTCGCATAGATCTTGGCGCTCGTGAGTTGGAAGTCATCCATGTTCCTGGCCACACGCCCGACGCGCTCGCGCTTATCGATCGCGAAGCGGGCCTGCTGTGGACTGGAGATAGCTATTATTCCGGGCCAATCTGGTTGTGGGCGCCGGAGACCGATCTTAAAGCCTACGCTAGATCATTGCGACGGCTTAGCAAAGAAGTTGCAAACCTGAAAGCGCTGTTGCCGGCTCACAATACACCATGGGTGATGCCCGAAGTGCTGGGAAGAGTAGAAAAAGGGTTTCACGCTATGCTGAACGGCAAAACGATGCGGGAAGCGCAAGAAGGAGACCTGGTGGAACACCGTGTAAAGGGCGAAACAGCGTTCTCGTTTTTAATGCGTGATGAACCTTTGCCTTATGGGGGAGAGTAGACCGCATTTTGAATGGTGCTACCGTAAACTCTTTCGATAATTGTCACAGATTGAGTTCGGATAGTGATGGATGATCGTCGGGACGACGACCTAGCAGCCAATGATACTTCCGCTCGCTGTCCTGAATTGGTAGGTCGTTGATGCTGGCAATGCGTCGCCGCATGAACCCATGATTGTCAAATTCCCAGTTTTCATTGCCGTAGGAGCGATACCAATGGCCTGCGTCATCATGCCACTCATATGCAAACCGCACAGCTATTCGGTTGTCATGAAAAGCCCAAAGCTCTTTGATAAGTCGATAATCTAATTCCTTGGCCCATTTTCGAGTAAGGAACTGGACGATAGCTGCGCGGCCCGACAGGAACTCAGAGCGGTTGCGCCAGGTGCTGTCCTGGGTATAGGCGAGTGAAACTCGTTCCGGGTTGCGGGTATTCCAGGCATCCTCCGCCATGCGGACTTTCTGAGCGGCGGCTTTGGCGTCGAATGGTGGCAGTGGTGGTCTCGGGTTTTCAGTTGCGCTCATGTTTTTTGTCCTTGCTTGGTGTGGAAAGAGATACCAAAGACTTGTTCAGAGGCTCCCTAACGAGACCTCTCGCCCCGTGTCAGTGTTTGACAGTTAGTGTTCGTAATGGTTGACTAGGGCATTATTTCATCGCTCGCTATCGTTATTGATGTCCCATCTTATAAAACTATTTATTTCTGCTGCATTGACGCTTAGCCCGCATGTCGCTGCCGAACCTGCGCCAGCCGACCCAAGTAAAGCCGGACCGTGGGCGGTAGGGCATCGCAGCTTTACCGCGACCGACACGCAGCGTGCCGACCGCTCACTGAGGACCGACATATGGTATCCAGTCGATGCGGCAGACGCAGGCGGCAATCTAAGCGTCTACCCATTGGGGTCAGGCATCGGCATTACTGCTGATATTGCGGTCGATAATTTACCACCGTCCGACCAAAATTTCCGTCACTTATTGGTGTTTTCACATGGTTTTGGCGGCACTAATACGCAATCCACGCCGTTGATGGAAGTATTGGCGAGTCACGGTTTTATCGTTGTTTCTCCAGAGCATACCGGCAACACCAACGATTCCGATCCGATCGTGTCGGGCGAGCAGGCCGAAATGGACCGGGTTCCCGATGTGCGCTTTATCATCGATATTATGCTGGCGCGCGCTCGCGCCGAGGATGATGTGTTTTATCAGCGCATACATCCCACCAGAATCGGCGTGCTCGGTCATTCGTTCGGTGGTGGCACGACCATGGGCATGGAGTTGGGTTTTGGTGGCGCCGACCCTGACCCACGGGTAGTTGCTATCTTGCCGGTCTCGGGTTCGATAGGTGCAGACTTTTTTACCGAAGAGCAACTGGCAACTGTTTCTATTCCTACCTTATTGATGGGTGGCACCGAAGACACCTCAGTACCGATCGAGGATAACGCACGCGCTTTCGGTGCTATCAGCGGCAGCCAACCGGTTTACCGCGTGGACTTAGTCGGCGCCGGGCATACGCATTTCGCCAATGTCTGCGCGCTTGGCAACTTGCTGATCAGTCTCGGCTTTACTATTGATCAGTGGCCATCCATTGGCGCGCAAGGCTTGATTGACCCATTCAACGAAACCTGCACTGGTGACGCGTTTCCTATCGACCAGGCAATCCGTCTGCAAAATCTGTATTCGGTGGCTTTTTTCAAAACGCACCTAAGCGGCGATCTGCGTTTTGCGCGCTTTCTAACTCGTGCCTACTCCGCAGACAACGAACCCTTGATCGCCTTCGACAAAAAAGTCGCGCTGCCGACCTTGGCCCGCTTTAAATACTGGTGAGCGATTTGCCCAACTATTTGCATTATGTGCGGTGCACAACAACTGCGTTGTTGCTCGCCAGTCTGTCACTTACGCTGGGATGCAATGACGGTGATGATGATGACGATGAGGTCGTTCTTGAACTTGACCCGGCATCCGGCGGCGTCTTCGATGTCGACGCATACAGCGCGGCAGCTGCGGCCAATTCGTTAACCGGATTGTGGCTACTGGTAGGAAATTACGACTATCTGGTCGAAGACAGCGCCGTGCGTGGCGCCGGTCGAGAACTGGTTCGCGCCAGCGTGCGTATCCAGGACAGCGATCAGCTAACAATCACTAGCTGTTACACTGGTACCCCGGCGCAAACGCCGCAGCGGCAAACCGATGGCAGCTTCAAAATTGATTTGTCGGGCGGTGTGGCCAGCCTAGCAGCAAACGCCGACAACAATCGTTTAAGCGGCTCGTTTGTTAGCAATGCCGGGAGCATCGATTTTCAAGGGTCGCTCACCTTGATCAAATTAAGCGCTGACAGTAACGCAACACTGGGAACCGTGCGCGTAACTTCGGCCGTCCTGGATGAAGAAGCAGCGCTTAACGTCGACTGTTTTTTTGAATCGGAGCAGGAACTGGCCGACCGCACCGGCACCAACGACCCGAATGAAATCGTTATTCGGCTGTCGAATAACAATCAACAATTGCTCGATCTATACGTCGAAGGCAGTGCCACCGACCAACAGTTGCGCATCAATGCGCTGCAAGGAGTGGGGCGTGACGTGAATCTGGAATTTATCACCCTCGCACAGGCTATAGGTGTTAACAAGGGCGACACTGCTAATATCACAATCAACAACAGCGACCCGACGGGTTTGCAGGCGAGCCTAGGTGCAGCTGAAGGCGACCAGCAAGCCAGCGCTGCGGTTGATATTGCGCTGCCGTAAACGCGATACTCATCAATGAACACTCTCCATAGGACAACTTTCTATGTCTGCTAATTTAAGCTCACTAAAGCTGGATAACTTTTATATCAATGGCGAGTGGTGTGCCCCGCAGGGAACCGAACACTTTACTATTCTGAACCCCGCAACCGAGCAAAGCCTAGGCGAACTAGCCATGGGCAATAGCGACGACGTCAATCGCGCTGTCGTCGCAGCAAAAGCCGCTTTTCCCAGCTACGCAACCAGCACCCGTGAAGCACGTATTGCCTGGTTGCAAAAACTGTTGGACTTATACAACGCCGGGTACGATGAATTCGCCGAGTTAATGACGCTGGAGATGGGCGCGCCGATCGATTACTCCAAAGCGGTACAAGCCGATACAGGCAGTGGTCATATCGAGGCGATGATTGAGGTACTGGGCCAGTATCAGTTCGAGCAGACCAGTGCGCAGGGCGATCTGGTCTACAAAGAGGCCATCGGCGTCTGCGGTCTGATCACGCCGTGGAACTGGCCAGTTAACCAGGTTGTACGCAAAGT
>JBPCXM010000378.1:0-2715 GCA_051008535.1 Pseudomonadales bacterium
GACTGGAGTCATAAGATGAGCTAATTTTTGTAAAACATTATTATAAATTTATTCTTTTAAGCAATCAAAATCTAATATAGGGGGAAATAACAATACTATGGGAAAAAACAATACTAACGTTGAAAGCAAGTGCCCGTTTACGGGCGGAGCGCCAAAGCACAGCGCTGGCGGCGGCACTTCAAACCGAGACTGGTGGCCAAATCAGCTGAAGCTGAACATACTCCGCCAACACTCTTCTTTGTCCAATCCAATGGGTGCGGCGTTCAACTACGCCGAGGAGTTTAAGAGCTTAGACCTTGATGCAGTAAAAAAAGACATATTTGATCTTATGACCACGTCCCAAGACTGGTGGCCAGCCGACTACGGTCACTATGGGCCGCTCTTCATTCGGATGGCGTGGCACAGCGCCGGTACTTACCGCATTGCCGACGGACGTGGCGGCGGGGGCTCCGGCAACCAGCGCTTTGCGCCACTCAACAGTTGGCCTGACAATGCGAACCTCGATAAGGCACGCTTGCTGCTCTGGCCAGTCAAACAGAAATACGGCAAAAAAATTTCCTGGGCCGACCTGTTGATTCTCGCCGGTAACTGCGCCCTCGAGTCAATGGGCTTCAAAACATTCGGTTTCGCTGGCGGACGTGAGGATGTTTGGGAGCCCGAGGAAGAAATCTATTGGGGTTCCGAAGCCGAGTGGCTTGGAGACAAGCGTTACACCGGTGACCGGGAACTCGAGAATCCCCTCGGCGCCGTTCAGATGGGCCTTATCTACGTGAATCCGGAAGGTCCAAACGGAAATCCTGATCCGCTCGCGGCAGCCCATGACATTCGCGAGACCTTCGGCCGCATGGCTATGAATGACGAAGAGACCGTAGCGCTTATTGCCGGCGGACATACATTCGGCAAAACCCATGGAGCCGCCGATCCAACCCAGTATGTTGGTCCGGAACCCGCAGGTGCGAGCATTGAGGAGCAGGGACTCGGCTGGAAAAACACACTGGGCAGCGGCAATGCAGAAAACACTATTACAAGCGGTCTCGAGGGCACATGGACCACGACGCCGACAAAGTGGAGCAACAACTACTTCGAAAACCTGTTCGGTTATGAGTGGGAGCTAACCAAGAGCCCGGCCGGTGCGCATCAGTGGAAACCCAAGGACGGGGCAGGCGCCGGTACAGTGCCGGATGCGCACGACCCCGAAAAGAGTCATGCCCCATTCATGCTTACTACAGACCTCACCATGCGGATGGACCCAACATACGGTCCAATTTCAAGACGCTTTTACGAGAATCCGGATCAGTTCGAAGATGCTTTTGCCCGGGCTTGGTATAAGCTTACTCACCGAGATATGGGCCCACTCGCGCGATATCTTGGCCCGGAGGTACCGGCAGAACAGATGATCTGGCAAGACCCTATCCCGGCCGTTACACATAAACTTATTAACGATAAAGACATCTCTGCACTTAAAAGTAATATCCTTGCCTCTGGACTGTCTGTTTCCCAGCTTGTATCCACCGCATGGGCAGCAGCATCAACATTCCGCGGCTCAGATAAACGAGGTGGAGCAAATGGCGCACGCATTGCCCTTGCACCGCAAAAGAATTGGGACGTAAACAATCCGGATCAATTAAAGACAGTGCTGGAAAAGCTTCAAGGCATACAAAAAGAGTTTAATGACTCCCAGAAGGGAGGCAAGATTGTATCACTTGCAGATTTGATAGTTCTTGGCGGATGCGCAGGCATCGGGCAGGCGGCAAAAAATGCCGGCAGCGATGTGACAGTACCCTTTACACCGGGACGTGCCGATGCTTTGCAAGATCAAACCGATATAGAGTCGTTTGCCGTGCTGGAACCTGTTGCAGACGGGTTCCGCAATTACGTTAATTCCAGATGCTCTGTGCCGGCTGAGGAAATGCTCGTTGATAAGGCGCAGCTTCTCACGCTCACAGCTCCTGAGATGACGGTTCTTATAGGCGGCCTGCGTGTACTAAATACTAACTTTGATCAGTCCAAACATGGAGTCTTCACCAAACGGGCAGAGGCGCTCACTAATGATTTTTTCATTAACCTGCTTGATTTGGGTACAACATGGAAAGCGACTTCTGAGGCGGGAGACCTGTTTGAAGGTAGTGACCGTACTACAGGAAAACTCAAGTGGACAGGAACACGCACTGATCTCATATTTGGTTCCAACTCAGAACTCAAGGCTCTCGCTGAAGTATATGGATGTGAGGACTCAGAGCAGCGGTTTACTGAGGACTTTGTGGCTGCGTGGAATAAGGTGATGAACCTTGACCGCTTCGACCTGGCCTGATTTCAGTGGTGTTTGGCTGGCCGAAAGGCCAACTATTTTCTGTTGATGGACCCGGCAAGATCCATCTGTGGCAGAGCCAACCATACGAATCAATGGAAATGCTGCACGATTTGCGCATGATCCCGACTATGGAACAGAAGTAAAAAGGCTGCTTGGCATCACAGAAGAAGTAGTTGCATAGTTTTATAGTGTTAACAAGTGGTCTGGCAACGGGCAACCACTTTTGGACAATACGAAATCATGGAAATGTTTGAGGTTAGTTGTGATTTAATGAAAGAATAACCAATTCAGTTATCTAATTACTGAGTATCTACAAGCATCCCCTTTAATCCCTCTTTAATCCTGGCAAGGTTATTCCAGTTAATCCTCGTGATGGTCAAGCATATTTTCGGCCTCCTCGATTG
>JBPCXM010000379.1:0-18211 GCA_051008535.1 Pseudomonadales bacterium
CCGGTAAAGTCTGACGTACTATTGCGCGGCGCCGATATTCAATGATAGTGGCTGGTTTCAAAGCAGCGACCACGACGGCCGCTTGCGAACAATGCGCAGCAAGCAAGCGATGTATGTTGTGCGGCTTGTTCTCTGCGCAAGAAGAGTCTGAGCAACAGTTTGCAGTGCGCAGCGAAGAGCTGAAGCGTGGCGATACGCTTTTTACCACTGGCCAGACATTCAAGCAGTTATACGTTATTCGCTCGGGTTCAATTAAAACCAGTGTAACCGGTTCAGATGGTGACTCACAGATTACTGGTTTTCACTTGCAAGGTGCGATGTTGGGCCTAGACGGTATTGAAGGCGGTGAGTACACTCATTGTGCGCAAGCCCTCGAAAGCTGCAAATTGTGCTCTATCTCGTTTACTGACTTCAGCGTGCGCGTAGCCAGCACACCACAACTTTTACAAATGTTGTTACATCGAATAAGTCGTGACATTAAACAAGGCAATAAGATGATTTTTATGCTCGGCAAGTGCAACGCGCAACAACGCGTAGCACGTTTCCTATTCGACCTATCGGATCGCTATCGCAGCTCCGGCAAGTCTGCGAAATACCTCTCCCTAACCATGTCACGTCATGATATTGCCAGCTATCTTGGCCTCGCCAGCGAAACAGCATCTCGCGTGTTACAGCGTTTTCAATCAATGGGTCTTATTACCGTTGAACGTCGCAACATCACACTAAAAAATACGACGCAACTACGACACATTGCAAACGACCGATCGCTGCGGCGAGAGCTGGTAGGATTGGCTTCTTGATCAGCGCTACGCTGTATTGTCCACTATTGCTTACGTAGTACAAACGCAAATTCGACCGTGTTATCTTCCGTAGGGTCGATTTCCAATAAATAGGTTCCACTCTGTGGCAAGGTTAATGGCCCGGTGTCTTTATTGGTTTCAAACACTTTCGTTCTACCGTCCGGTGCTATCAATCGGTAGTTGGTCAGTTGATTTCCAAGGTGTTGTTCGTCGAAATATACCCGTTGCCCCTCATTTGCGGCAAACTCATAAATGACTTTTTGCCCCGGAAATTTCGTCGCGTTTTTAGTGTATCGATTTAATGTCAGTTCACCATCGTCTATCACCGCCGGAAACAAGCGCCATAAAACGAATTCAAAATCAATTTTTTTGTTTGTCCTAGGAACGATCTCCAGCGTATAGGTGCCGCTCTGTGGCAATTGCCACGGGCCGGAGTCTTTGCTGTTTGCAAATATGTTTGTACGGCCATCAGGTGCTGTCAACCGATAACTCAATTCGCCACTGCCATTATGTTTTTCATCAAGATAAATGTTCTCACCCGCATACTCCTCGAACGTATATAGAAACGTTTGTCCGGAACGTTCAATGACTCCTTTAGTGCTCTCGTTCAGATTGAGCACGCCTGTTACCAGCATGGGGGGCAACGATGTTTTGTCCTCTTTGCCGGCGTCTGACGCATCCGCTTTTTTCTTAGCCGTGGGAGTCAACATAGCTAATGCTGCTGACGCGTCTTTGGCAGGGCTGCCATCGGTTATTTCTGCCATAGAGCGAGTTTGTTTAGTTTTGCTTGTGCTTGTTGGACTCATGTTTGCTGCAAGTGTACCGGCGTCAACAGTACGTGCACCCACTACCAAGGTGCTAGCATTTATCGTCTCGACCTCGATAGTTTCAACTTTATTCCTATCATATTTCCCCGCCGCAATCTCCACTGCTTCTTTATGGTCTACCGGCTTGGCGGCGGCTGCCTGTTTTTTCTCGTCAACATACGCTGCTTTAACTTCAGTTTTTTCTTCGTCTACTATGTCTTTGTTAGCGATTCGCTTGCCGCCATCAATGAACCCCATCAGCTCAGGTTTAGACTGGTACATCCAAAACGCACCACCCGCCAGCATAACCAGCGCCAAGGCCGCCACGCCAGGCCGGAAGCTAGAGGTGCGCTTTTCATTGGCGACGAGTTGCGCGGTAGCCGCACTATCAACGACTGGCTTACCAAGAAAAACTGTAGTCTCCATCGCGTCGCCGACCTTCACCGCCGCTTCCAGAGCGCTCTTGAACTCCAATGCAGTCGCATAGCGATCCTCCGGCTTACGGGCCATACCTTTCAATATTACCCGTTGCAGGCTGTCGCTAATCTCACCGCACACCTCTTTGGGAAGCGGTAATGGGTCGTTCATCATCTTAAGCATTGTCGCGAGAGGTGTATCTGCGTCGAAGGGAACCTTGCCAGTCAGTGCTTCGTATAGAACGACGGTAAGCGAATAAATATCCGCGGCAGGGCCAACGTTGCGATCACCAAGTGCTTGTTCCGGCGCCATGTAAGCCGGCGTGCCGATACTCATCCCTGTTTGTGTCAATTGTGTATTGGACGCAGTCAGTTTTGCGATGCCAAAATCTGTCAACACCGGATCGCCGTTTGCGTCGAGAATAACGTTTTGCGGTTTGATGTCTCGGTGGACAATTCCCTGGTTATGCGCATAGTGCAACGCCGATGCAAGTTGCCCAATCATAGCGGCCGCGCGTTCTATTGGCCGTATTGGGCCGTCTTTAAGCACACACTCCTTTAGGTTTTTACCTTCTACATACTCCATGACCATATAGTATTGCCCACCATCAGCGCAGAAGTCCTGCACTTGAACGATGTTGGGGTGTCGTAACTGAGCGACAGCTTTTGCTTCGGTGCTGAAGCGCGCTTTAAAATCACCTTCGGTCACCAACTCTTTACGCACAACCTTGATCGCGCGATAAACGGCAAGCCCGTCATGGTAGGCCTTGTATACATCTGCCATACCACCACGGCCGAGATGATCGACCACACGGTATTGGCCTAGTGTCTTTCCTGTTAAGTCCATAATCTTTTCCACCGATTTACGATGTTAAACAAGAGCACGCTAACGTCTAAGCTCGCCAATACTGGCACATTTATTTGCCGCAGGTGGTCTAATACTAAAGTTTTAGAGCGTTGCGAACAATTACCCGTGCGAATTAGTACTAATGTACTATTACGATGATTTACTACTACAACCATCTTCTATGTGCATTACTTTCTGCGCAGCATAAACTTAAAGCCGAAGGTGTTAACCGGGTCGACCAGTAGAGTGTAAGTTCCCGTTTGTGGCAGCTCTACCCGACCGGTGCTCTCCCTACTTTCAAATAGTATCGTATCCTTGTCTGGGGCGGTCAGCCGATATTCGATGTGAAACCTTGAATCCTGTTTAGATTCGAAGTACACGCTTTTCCCCTCTTCGCCGCTAAATGTATACCTTACCTTTTGCCCCGGACGCGCAATTGAATTGTCTGTTACCGCGTTTAATTCAAGTTCACCTCCGTCGATCACTGGAGGGTCCAAATGCCACAATACAAACTCAACAAATACCGCCCTGTCGACTATTGGATCAATCCGCAATGTATAGGCGCCCGTTTGCGGTAGCTCCCAGGGGCCAGCATCTGCATCGCTTTCGAAAACTGTGGTCTGCTGATCCGGTGCGAGCAATGCATAGGTAGTTACGTTCTTAGATATGTGTTTGGAGTCGAAATAAACGGACTGCCCCTCTACACCAAAAAAAGTATATTGAACTTCCTGACCGGGGTGCTCTATCGAGCGTTCGATATATTCATCAAATTTAAGGTTGCCACCCTGAATAATAGCGGGCACGGGAACGGGCTCTGGTTTTGGCTTAGACGTGGGCGTCGGCTTAGTTACGACCTCAACTGGAACTTTTTCGATGTAGCGCGCTTCAATTTCAACGGGTGGCGGCAACTCGGTTACCACTGGTGATGAATCGTCAACAGCGGCAGACGCTGTGTTGCTTGGGCTGCTATCGCGCTCGCGCGCAATGCGACCAGATTCATTTGCGCTCTGCTCGGTGTGCCTGGTTTCGGGTGATGGCTGATTGTTGGAGAACCAAAGCCCTGCCGCAACAAGACCAACAACGACAACACCTGCCGCGCCACCGATGGCTGGCGCCATCAAATCGCTGGAACGTCGACTTCGATGGGTGTTACGAGCAACGTGTGGTTCACTAATGACTGCTGTAATGCGCTTGCTGATTATGTTTGGCAGCGACTCATGTTTGTCTGTCCGCAGTGTGTTGTCCAAAGCCTGTTGGAAATGTTGCGCAGTGATGTAGCGATCCTCAGGGTCTTTAGCCATGCCCTTCAATATCACATCTTGCAACTCATCGCTTATAGTGGGACAAAACTGCTTCGGTGGCGGCGCAGGTTCGTGCAGTGCTTTCATGAGAGTGGCCACGGGCGTGGCAGCGTCGAAGGGAACAACGCCGGTCAATATCTCATACAACACGACCGCCAACGAATACACATCGGCGGCTGGCCCGATATTGCCGCTACCCTTCGCTTGCTCCGGCGCCATATACGAGGGTGTGCCAATACTGGAACCGGTTCGGGTAAGGTCTGAATTCGACTCAAGCAGTTTGGCAATGCCAAAGTCAGTCAAAATCGGTACGCCAGTGCTATTCAGCAAAATGTTCTGCGGTTTAATATCCCGATGTATCAATCCTTGACTGTGCGCATAATGCAGCGCTGCGGCAATTTGGCTGACCAGATGCACGGCGCGTTCGACTGGCCGCATGGGGCCTTCTTCGTCCACACACTCCATGAGGTTCTGACCGTCGACAAACTCCATGACCATATAGAACATGTTGTTCTCGAAGCAGAAATCCTGGAGCTGTACGATATTATTGTGCCGCAGCATGGCGACCGCTTGCGCTTCGGTTTTGAAGCGTGCGCTAAACTCTTTGTCGGCGACGAACTCCGGGCGTACAACCTTGATGATACGATAAACAGACAAGCCAACATGTTCGGCTTTATAAACGTCCGCCATACCACCTCGGCCGACATGCTGGATGATGCGGTACTGCCCTAACGTTGTTCCCGTTAGATCGTTTTTTTTCTTGAATTGTACAACGGTGTCACTCATCCTTTGTTACCCGTTGGCTGGCAGATCAATTGGCAATATTCACAAAAACATACATTACCACTTGTTCAGCGATTAGGCTAGTTGCCCGGATATACGGCTCGCCCTGCGGATTCTGAAATTCTAAAAATTGAGACTATTTGATGCATAAATCCAGCGGGCGATGGCGGCTGGGACTGGCTCTCGCACTGACGACAGCGGTCTTGTGGGGCTTTCTACCCATTGGCTTAGTGTTTTTGCTAGAGTATATGGATGCTTACACCATCGTCTGGTATCGATTTCTGGCGGCTGCTTTGACCTTGTTAGTTGTGCTCACGCGAACCAGAAAACTACCCAAACCGGCGCAACTACGTGGCAACGGCGTGTACTTGCTAAGTATTGCTATCTTGGGATTGGCTGGCAACTACATCCTCTACATGATGGGCCTTGAACGAACCACGCCGGGCAGCGTGCAAATCGTTATTCAACTGGCACCGGTTTTCTTGCTCCTTGGCGGCTTACTGATCTATCGTGAAACGTTTTCGTCAGCGCAGTGGTTAGGCCTGGGGGTATTGCTGTTAGGACTGGCGTTATTTTTCAATCGTAATTTCAACGACGTACACGGCGCCGACCGTAGATTTTACATAGGATTATTACAAGTGTTCGGCGCTTCGGTAGTTTGGGCAGCGTACGCACTGGCGCAGAAGCAGCTACTCAACGTGATGAACTCGCAAACCATCATGTTCTGCCTTTATGTTAGTTCTACGCTGCTGTTTCTGCCGCTTGCACAGCCAGCAAGCGTTCTCCACCTGGATGCGCTGGGCGTAGCGTTACTACTTTTTTGTTGTTTAAACACGCTGGTCGCATATGGAAGTTTTGCCGAAGCACTGGCGCATTGGGAGGCATCGCGTATCAGCGCCATACTCGCGATCACACCGTTGATCACTCTCCTCTCCATGCTCGGATTGATTGCCTTATTTCCTACAATTGCCCCGCGGGAAAACCTCAACACAATCAGCTGGATTGGCGCTCTGTTGGTTGTGTGTGGCTCCGTCGTAACTGCGCGAGCAGGTGATCACACGCGCGGCTAGCCGTCGCCCATGGCAACAAGTGAATCGACGTTTTATTGCTTCTTATTTTCCCCAGTAGAAGCTCTCCGTTCGGCACGATAGAAGCTATATTGCGGTCCCAACAACCAGATTTGCGTTTTACCCTTTTGCACTATCGGCAGGCCCGTGACAGGTTGATATGGCTCATGCTCGGCATTGGTGCCAAATAGAACGAAATCTCCGTTGTTGAAAATAGGCGCGTACAAATACAATTCGCCGTCTACCCGGCTGAAACGATAACCAGCGTAGGGTTTTGCCAACGGCTCACCGATAAATATGCCCTGGCCTGGCATTGCAACGCTTTTCCAATACGCTTCCAACAAAGTACTACCGGACAAGTAATTCGCCATCACAACGCCGGGGTTTGGAAACTTCGCTGGAAACGCACATGGCTCTACCACGGTGCCATAACTACCGGTAACACCCGCTTCCAACCAACGCAGGGCGCTCATCTGCTTACTGTCGGTCAGCTGGCCACCGCTAGAGGTGAGGTGATCGGCAATTGCGCCTGGGAGGTATTGATTGGTGTCAATGTCAGGCACTCGCACAAGGCCAGTAAAATAGAACATCACATCAGGTTTGTTTTCTATTGCCTGTGTTTTTCTTACGTGTACCGGCAGCATATCCTTAAAAGCCTTTTGTATCGGTGGGAAAAAAATCTTTCGCGCACTGCGATGTTTGTCAGGGGTTTCAATCAGCCAGGCATGCCCCTCGGGTAAACTGTTATCTGAGGCGATACCACGGTCAATCAATTGCTTCGCTTGCTTAAAAGATTTGGCTGCCAGCGTCATCGTTGGTCGAATCTTAAAATCACTAAATGGTTTTAGGCTGTCGGTGCCATAATAGTCACTGCGCTTCGTCAATTTGCATGCTCCAGCGCAATAAGCTCGGTCGAAACCCAACGCAAATGCGGCGGTGATTGACATGCAGTCGACGCGATAGGGCTCCGCCCACGTTAACGCGTAGGCCTGCACCCGCGCTGGTGTTTTAGCGTCAACCAATGCCTTCAAGCGATGAAATTCTTCGGCACTCAGTGTATTGCGGTGTGGTGCGAAAGAGATGGTGATGACGTTTTCGGCAGGAATCTTGCGCTGCTTAACGTAATAGTTAGCAACTATTTTGCTGAGTGGGTCTTGGCTGTTGACGACTACCGCGAGTTCGTTCGTACTGATGCCGGAGCGTGGCAGCGACGCCACTGGCAGAGGCTTAGGTAAATCCAGCGCAAATATCGCATTATTGAATGCGCATAGGGCCAGTAAAATCCAGGCCCTATGCGTCAACAACATACGTGTGGTGTGGGTATTGTCGATACGTGCGTCGTTAAGTCACCCAAACGGCTGGAAACTAAAGCTTGTCTAGCGCTTTCTTAGCCGTTGCATACCAGTATGTGTTTTCTGCTCCGGCCACCACGGCCGATTTGAGGTGCTGCTTAGCCAGTGCATTTTTCTTCTCATCAACATACGCCATACCCAAATGATAATGATATTCGGGCGCGTCGGCGCCGAGGCTGATAGCTTTCTCAAGAAGCGGTAGCGCCTCGTCGATTTTATCCTGCTTGTAAAGCACCCAACCCGCAGTATCAACCAACACGGGGTTGGTGCTGTCAGCGAAATCTACGGTCAGTTCTGCCGCCCGCGTTAAACTGGCAGGGTCAGCAAACTGATCCGCTAATAAAATAGCCAAGTTGTTTTTAACCACAACAGCGGTGGGCGCTTTTTTAATCGCGCGCTCATACGCTTTGCGCGCGCCAAGGTAGTCGCCGGTTTGATTCAAAAAATCGGCCTTGGTGGTGATTAGTGCCACGCTCTTAGGGTATTTTTTTATGCCACTCTCGAATACCCCCAGCGCTTGCTCTTGCTTACCCTGCTTTTTGTATACCTTAGCCAGCAGCTGGTAACCCGACAAACGTTTGGGCGCGATCTCAAGCAGCTTTTTGAACTGTTCTATGGCCTCTTGCGGCTGATCCATGCTGTCGTATAAGGAGCCCAGAAGCTCTCTCGAATGTGCTTGCTTGGGGTTATTCTTCACATGCTCCGTCAGAAAACTCACTGCCTCAGCATTTTGATTTTCTTTAACCATGCTGCGCACTAACATTGTTAGAGGCTCAATGCTGCGCGGCTCGGCGGCGATCGAAGCCTTTAATTGCGTGATGGCATCTGCCGTTTTCTCCTGGCGTAAATATGTCATTCCTTTTAAGTACTCTACCAGGCCAACTTGCGCCGTGCCTAGTTCAGCTATTTCTAACGCACCCTCCCACTTCTTTTGCTCGCCGAGCAATGTCACTAACATACCAATGCTGGCGACATGGGTGGGGTCGACCTTTACCGCGGCACGTAGCATCGCCTCAGCGCCTTTGTCGTCTTTCTGGCCACGCAGCAATCGCGCGGTGTTATACAGCGCTTCTACATTTTGTGGCGCTACATTGACCAGTTGTTTGTAATTGTCCAGCGCCAGATCTTTTGCGCCACTGGCCTCTTGAGCTCGAGCTAGCAACGTTAGTGCTTCTTGAGACTCAGGTTCATTACGTACTACGGTGCGCAAATTTGTGATTGCACCATCCAAATCCTTTTCCGCAAGCATAAATCGCGCCCCAGTAATCAGGCCTTGCGAATTTTCGGGTTCGATTTCCAGCATTTCGGCAAGCAGCTGCTTCGCTTTGTCTTCTTCTTTGTCGCCCACAGCAAGCGCTATCAAGCGACCGCGCGCATACTGCGAATCTGCGCCATCTTTGTCTTCATCGATAATACCCGCAAACACTGCCTTGGCTTCTTCGTTGTCTTTGCTGGCAATAAGTAAATCTCCCAAGCCGCGTTTCAACTGCATATTTTCGGGCTCTTCTGCTATCAGCTTCTGCAACGCCTCCTTCGCTTTTTTGGGTTGCTTATTGTTTAAATACAAGCGTGACAGCCCTAGCTTCACATCCTGATTTTCAGGAAAATCAGTGATGGCCTGCTCAATTACCGCAGCGGCATCGTCGACCCTGCCTTTTGTTTCAAGGTAATTTACCAACCGATAGCGATAAAAAACGGTTTCAGGATGGTCGGCAATTAGCTTTTCGTATTCCTTGACGACCTCCTCAGGATTGTTTTGCTTTTCCAGCACATGAATTTTTAACAGCTGTAAGGTCGCTTCCTTATCTTGTAGGGTAAGCCCTTCGTTGATGTACTCCATCGCGAGATCCGGGTCCTGAGCGGAGTAGACCGCCGTTAAAATTCCGATCGCGCCGACGTTACCTGGGTCGCGTTCCAATACGGCTTTCGCTTCGTTAATCGCCTCATCGGATTTCTCGTCTTTCAAATAGATGTTACCTTGCACAACGTGCGCGTCAGTGCTTTCAGGTTCGTATTCAAGTATCGCATCCACTTGTTCTTGCGCCTGCTCGTTTTGCTTGCTTAGCATATAGAGTTGCGCCAGCTTGATGCGGGCTTCGGTATGCTGTTTGTCGAGATCAACAACGCGCGACAAATTGCCAAACATTTGCCGGCAGTTTTGCTCTTTTTCTTCAATCAACGCCATCAGGTATACGGACTCGGCGTGATCGGCATTTATTTGCAGCGAGTTTTTCGCATCAATTTTAGCTTTTTCGAAATTCTCGTTATCGAAATGCTCCTGCGCACTGGCCAGATATTTTGCCTGGCGCGCCTCGGAGCCACCGCAGGCGACTAGAACGCTTGCGAGTACCAACGCCCCAGCAAATGGCAAGTAGCGTCGTATCGCGTTAAGTAATATATGCATATTTTCCTCTTACAAGATTTTCAAAACGGGCTCATGATACAACTAGAGATATAGTTTGGCGCTGACCGCCACCAGGCAAGCAATGCTGCCTAAGTTTAACATATTGTGTCTGTTGCTATTAACGACCACTGACATGAGTTAACGCCGATACTGTAATATTGATATTATGTTTATGCTGACCGTCATAATAAACGGGGTCGCTGATGAGAAACACCCTCCTGTTGACGCTGTGGAGCCGAACTCCAGTCAAGCTTCAGTGGGTAATAAAATGGCTTATGCTGCCCAAGCATTTGCTTGGCGTGGTTGCTGTTATCCGCAACGAGCACAACGAACTATTGCTATTCAAACATTCCTACCACCCACATAAACCTTGGGGTTTGCCGGGTGGCTGGGTCAATGCACACGAGCGGCCATCGCGGGCTATCGTTAGAGAAATAAAAGAAGAAAGCGGCTGCCATGTTGACGTGATTCGTCTGCTGTTGGCCTGTGAGTCACCACGCCGGAATCATCTTACCGTGGTGTTTCTTTGCAGTCAGCCAAGCGGCGAATTTGTGCCAAGCGCGGAGGTCACCGATTTTCGCTACCTTCCGCTGGCCGAGATTGAGGCTCAGTTGGAGCAGAGTCAGTCCGATATTTTTACCGAAATATGTAGCGCGCTTAACAAACTCTAACTTCACTACCTTGCTCTTGTAACTAACAAATTCAACTAGCGCAACACGGAATACTATATCAACCCTTGAATACCGACCACAAAGAGCGCAATTGGCGCACCGAGCAATAAGAGCCTTGCATTCTGATTTTTGCGGGTAAGAATGAACTCGGATGCATACAACAACACCAAAAGATGCATCGCGCCCTGGCGTGCATTCACATCACTAATCGTATCTAGTGGAAGTAAAGGCAGGCAGATAACCACCAACACAATCAGCAAATCCATGGTATTAAGACTAAAGTCCTGGCGCCTAGACATACGCATCGCCATTACCAATATGACGGCTAACACAGCGATTAGAAGATTAGCTAACATGACCACCCGCGGGCCAGCAACACCTAGAGCTAACAGATAAGCTACGACAGCAAAAGAGGGATACACCCAAACGCGAGCCATCAGTTGTGGCAAATTCTTGCGGCTTATTGTGAGAACTAGCATCAATACCCCCAAAAGCAATGAGCCGACCGCGATTGACGACGGCACTTCCAAGATAGACAAAGCAGAGTAAAGTAAAAACAGCACCAAGAGCATTTCGACCACTAGAGGTGAATGGCGGTAAAATCCTTCCAGTTTTCGTAGGAACAGGTTTCTCCTTTCTCGCTCAGCGTTTTCACTACTATGGCGCCATTTCCAATTGATGGCCTGCATGCCAAATACAGCACTCACGACGGCTATAAAGTACGCTGCGAAAAACGCTATGATGAGCGAGTCGTTTTCATAACGCAGGAAATACGCGCTGGCAAGCAGTGTGAATTGCACTATGTAAATGATCGCAACAACGCTGTAGTGCTCAAAGCCCAGTCTGGCGATTTGGTGGTGGAGATGTTCTTTGTCTGGACCTGGCAACGGTAGTCGTTTGACGATACGCACGACCACAACTTGCAGAATATCCATGATGGGTAAGCCCAGCAGTAATAAGGGCAAAGCTATGCTGTATGCGGACGTATTTGCCTGAGTAATTCCAATGGCAAGGCAACAGGTGACAAACCCCAAAAACTGACTGCCCGAATCGCCCATGAACAGTTGCGCCGGGAACGTATTGAAGCGCAGAAAGCCAAGTACACCACCCGCCACCGTCAGCGATATAATCGTATAGGTGGCATTGCCAGCGTGATACGCCAATATCGCCAGTAGAAATAATACCAACAATGTGGTTCCAGCTGCGAGGCCGTCCATGCCGTCAGAAAAATTGACGCCATTGACGATGCCAACTATGAAGAAAAAAGTGATCCCGTAAGCGAGCCATTCGGGACACTCATAAGCACCGAATAACGGTATTTCCGTGAATGTAAAACCACCTGAAATGACCACGATTGCCGCGCAACCCTGGCCGAACAACTTCCACTTGTAACTGAGCTGCACCCTGTCATCCAGCAGCCCAAACAGCACGATGATGGTGCAGCCATAAAGCAAATGCAGGAGTTGCGTGCTCAACGGCAGCAGAAAAAACAGCGGTATTAGTGCGCCAAAAATGATGCCCAAGCCACCCGTGCGCGGCATCACTTTTGTATGCACTTTGCGAGCTTCGTCCGGAGTATCCAAAAGACCCAGATGCGTAGAGAACTTGATGAGCAACGGGGTAAGCGCAATTGTTAAAACAAGCGCTAGTGTGAAACTATAAATCAGCTCCATAGAGAAAACTCGATTTAAACTCTTTTGGGCAGATAGTAAAGAATCTCCTGCACTATTTTCAAGCTATTGACGGTAGCTGGATTCATGTTCAAGAAACCAGCTATAAGTCGACTTCAACCCTTCGTCCAAAGCGACTGTGTGGTGCCAGCCACAGCTTGCCAGCTTGGAAACGTCCAGCAGTTTTCTTGGTGTGCCATCCGGCTTAGAGCTATCAAAGACAATACTTCCTTGGTAACCGACGGCCTCTTTGACGGCTTCAGCCAGATCTCCAATACTTACGTCGAGCCCAGTACCAACATTGATGTGCGATAGCATGGGCTCTGTATTTTCAGCGTAGACACGCTTATCCAGGCTCATAACATGCACGCAAGCCGCCGCCATATCTTCAACATGCAGAAATTCTCGTTTTGCATTGCCGCTGCCCCACACCACCACTTTTGACACATTGGCTAACTTAGCCTCATGGAAACGTTGCATCAGCGCCGGTATCACATGGCTGTTTTCCGGGTGGAAATTGTCATTTGGACCATACAGATTTGTGGGCATCACGGAGCGATAGTCCGTGCCGTATTGCCGGTTGTAGGACTCACACATTTTGATGCCGGCAATTTTGGCTATCGCATAAGGCTCATTGGTTGGCTCGAGCACGCCAGTCAACAGTTCGGCTTCCTTCATAGGCTGGGCAGCATGCCTGGGATAAATACAAGAACTGCCGAGAAACAGAAGATTCTTTACGCCCGCTTTCCACGCCTGATCGATCACGTTAGTTTGGATAATGATATTATCGTAAATAAATTCAGCCGGGTAAGTGAAGTTAGCATGAATGCCGCCTACTTTGGCTGCTGCAATTACCACGTGATTTATACTATTGCCCGCAAAAAAATCGGCAACAGCTGTTTGATTCCTGAGATCCAGTTCAGCACGGTCTGCAGTTAAAACATTTGCGCGCTCATGTTGACGAAGGCTGTCAACAATTGCAGATCCCACCATGCCTTTGTGCCCTGCAACAAAAACGGTACCTGTTAACTCGTTTAATTCAGACATGGACTATTCTTCAATTAAGTTCACATCAAAACCCTTATCTTTCAACAAAGCGAAGCGTTTGGCTTTATCGAGGTCTACGGCAATCATTTCAGCTACCATTTCTTCAAATGAAATAGCAGGCTCCCAACCCAACTCAGATTTCGCTTTGCTAGCGTTTCCTAACAAGGTTTCTACTTCGGTTGGCCTGAAGTAACGAGGATCAACTTTAATTATTGAACGACCTACCAGATCGTTCGCGCTAGACGCCAAGCTGTTGTCGATAAGCCTGTCGACAATGCCTGTTTCCTCAACCCCCGCTCCTTCCCAACGCAAAGCCATATTCAGCTCGCTTGCAGCCGCATCAACAAAATCCCGAACGGAATATTGCTTTCCAGTAGCGATAACATAGTCACAAGGCGCGTTCTGCTGCAACATTAACCATTGCATTTCAACGTAGTCTTTTGCGTGGCCCCAATCTCGCTTTGCATCCAGGTTGCCAAGATATAGGCGATCTTGTAATCCCATAGCAATATTTGACAGAGCCCGCGTGATTTTGCGCGTGACAAAAGTCTCACCACGCCGCGGCGACTCATGATTAAAGAGAATACCGTTGCAAGCGTACATACCATACGCTTCGCGGTAATTAACAGTAATCCAATACGCATACAATTTCGCCGCAGCATAGGGCGAGCGCGGATAGAATGGCGTTGTTTCTCTCTGCGGTATCTCTTGGACAAGACCATATAACTCAGAACTGGATGCCTGATAGAAACGGGTCTTTTTCTCAAGCCCCAAAAGCCGTATCGCCTCAAGAATGCGCAATGTGCCAATTCCATCTATGTCAGCCGTGTATTCGGGCGACTCAAAAGATACTGCTACGTGACTCATTGCGCCCAAATTGTAAATTTCATCTGGCCTAATTTGCTGAACCAGTCTTACGAGGTTGGAGGTATCGGAGAGATCGCCATAGTGCAGAAAAAAGTTGACATCCTGCTCATGTTGATCGCGATATAGTTGGTCGACGCGTTCAGTATTGAACGACGAGGCACGACGCTTCAGGCCATGCACTTCGTAGCCTTTATCTAATAGCAATTCGGCTAAATAGGAGCCGTCCTGGCCAGTAACGCCTGTAATTAACGCAACTTTTTTCACAAATATCTACTTAATTGGGGATGAATTCAGGGATTGTGCGGTAGAACTCTCTCAAAAAATCTTTCAGCCTGGTATCAGCTACATCGACGCTCTCATTTTCTTGCATTTGGGTAAGAAGCCGCACCAGCGCGCCGTCTGTTCGCGCCATTGTCAGGGAATCCCAAAACAGGTACCACTTAGCGAGGTACTCACTTGTCATCGTTCTGCCACGTTGTTGGAACCAATAATACACTAGCTGTTTGTGGTCACCTTTTTGAATAATAGCGCGATTAAGTCGCAGCCCCTGAACACCTGGCACATCATCCAGACTCTGCTGGCTGAGCTCAGAGATCTTCCAACCACCACCGGGCAAGCAAGATCTTGGCGAGTGAATTGCCGACCCCTTACGCTGCGATTCATAATATGCAATGTAGAAATTGACAGGTGTGTTGGTATCCGAATGGCGGTAGTCGACTAACATATAGTCCGTGACCGAAAGCTCATCCAATATTTTTTGGTCTTCAATTCTGCTCTCTCGCCCGATCCAACTGCCCTTAATTAATGGAAAGGTATTAAATTCACTGCGAGTGGGAATGTTCTCTTCCCGATCTGTTACAAACACGCTAATCGGTATGGCAATTGCTAACACAGCTGCCGTCGCAAATAGTTGCTTGGCTGTGTTTCGCCGCCCGGGAATCACATTACGAATCTCGTTCAGAGTGGGATAGTCAAGATCTAGAAGATCGAACACAGGAACTTTCTTGCTTGCGAATAGGTTCAGCAAGCAGATCTCGAGCAAAAGAACGCCCAAGCAAGCCATAAACACAAACCAACCCTCGAAATCGTGCAAAAAGCCCTCTGCCATCTCAATGCCCCAGTATTCAACAGTGACACCGATGACGCCAATTCTGAAACTGTTCATCAAAATAGTGATTGGCACGGTAGACAGAAAGATTACCCAACGGTGCCAGAGTGGCCCTCTGTAGAGGTAAGCAATGAGAAAACCAAAACTCATCAGCGGGAACAGATATCGCAAGCCGCTGCAGGCCTCTACAACTTGAAGCTGATAGACCCCTAGATCTATGACATTGCCCGCAACGTGAACACTAATGCCAAATAGCCGGATTACGGCGACCCCGAGAACTGTCGAAATGAGTTGCAACTGCGCAGATAACCCTTGATACAAAAAAACTGGCAATGGAATCATGAAGATTAGGTAGGCAAACGCTGCCCAGGTCAATTTGAAACCTGACCAGCCATAAACCGCCAGGGCCAGCGATATTAGCGCTAGTATGAAGCTGTAGTGAACAATGATAAAAAGTGAACTCAGCTCACCCAAAAGCCAACCACAGAGCGCAGCTGCCATCGTTACGATCGCGAGTTTGGTGGGTTGCCAATCGAGTTCACGCAAGGCGGGCAATTTCTGCCACAACAAAAATAGTGCTACCAGTGGGATCATGTAGCCGTGGCTATATTCGTCACTTATTGACCAACGCCACTCCATTTCCACGAGACCGCCCCAGAACAAGAAGCCGAGGACCGCCAAGGCCAGCAATGCGGCCATTATGAATATGTCAGTAAAGGACTTCGGCGACGAAGATACGGCGGAATTGGTGCTCATTTGATCATTCCAGTCTTTGAGTAGAAGCTAAAAAGGGTTTTGTGATATATGAGCAGCTGCTCACGAGAGTTATATCAATTGTTAGGCCAGAACGAGCGATTATAATACAGCTAGCGATCAAATTATAACCTAACGTGGCGGCTAAGGGGAACTAAAAATAGTGTATATCTTGTGGATTCGAGCTGCTAGACAAACGGTTCGCGGGCGACTAGTATACGCAGTCTATCGTAGTTGCCAAGTGTGAGAAGTGGGTGTGAAACTTGGTTTGATGCTTCCCAGATGGTGCTTAATAAAATGCCGTTCATTAACCATCACACAATCGAAGAGCTGTCTTACTACACTATGCATCGGCTGCAAGCAATGTCTATTCTAACTACTGCTGGTTTAGGCGTACTCGCCCCAAATAAAGCTAAAGCGGATTAGAAATATTGTGTCAATTCGCCCGGGCAATTACCACCAACCTATTTTTGACCCGCTGCTTGCACGGATCACAACTAACTTGTCGAAACGTGAATATTACCAGACTATCAATGTGCCGCAGCGATTAAGTTTCGTGATCTCTCTGCACCGATCAGCGCGACCATGCCACTAAATTCCACTATGACAGAAAGTATTGCAATCATGGGAGTACGGCCCTCTGCACAAATGAGACGAAGTGCGGTTGTACTTGGAAATGCGATCGACGCTATTTCCATGGAGCAAGTTTCAAATAGGATTATCGATTGGGCCCGCGAGAAGGTATCCCGCACAGTTATATTGTGTAACGTTCACTCCACTGTCAGCTCAGCCGACGACACAGCGCTTAAAAATGCCCTCGACCAAGCAGATGTGGTGCTACCCGACGGTGCGCCGATTGCCTGGATGTTGAGACGCAAGGGCTTCGCGTCCCAGCGCCGTGTCGCTGGTCCTGACTTAATGCTTAATTTGCTCGAAAAAGTGAACGGCGCGCAACTCAGTGTGTTTTTGTTTGGCTCAACGGATGAAACGCTGAACAGCCTTGTGAGCGTTGTTCGGTCAAACTATCCTAATGTGACTATTGCTGGCACTCTGAGTCCCGCGTACGGAGACTGGACGGAAGCCCAGAACCTTTCCTACGTGAACGCGATAAATCAGTCTGGCGCCTCTATTTGCTTTGTCGGTCTGGGATGCACAAAGCAGGAAATCTGGATGACAGAGAAGAAAGATTATATAAATAGTGTCATGCTAGGCCTCGGAGCTGCATTCGATTTTAATTCCGGAACACTGAAACGAGCCCCGCTCTCGCTTCAAAAAGCCGGATTGGAATGGTTACACAGGCTCGTATGTGAACCAAGAAGATTGTTCAATCGATACTTCGTCACAAATTCAAAGTTTCTGGTGCGGGCCAGCCTTGAACTGCTGCGACACTAAGCTACGCTTAAAATCACGCGGTTAGTATTTTGCTACTTGGAATATTACAGGCTCTGAGCTTTTGCCTACTGTTCTCTACAAAACCACCTGCAGATTGATCGAGGTTAAATTGGTAGGGTTCCCCGCCTAAAGCGAATATCATGCTGCGTTTTATATAGCAGCGAAGCGTGGTTCTATTTATTAATTCTGGTATCTTTAAAATTGTGTTTTGCGTACCTTCCACGCAACTTAGTGACAACACCCAACCTGCCGCCCTGCAGCTTGGACTGCCCAGAGATTAGAATGTTCCAGCGATGAAACTGACCAAGTAACTCGCGAAACGTTGCGGCACGCAACATGGATCGGGAAAACAGAATGAATCATTGCATCTCACTAACCTCTCAATTGTCTCTACCCGCCCTTCAGCGTTGCATCATGCTCGCCATTTGGACGGTGCGATCGTTGGCTCTTCTGGATCGTGCAGCAATCAACAATTCTCTCGCTAAGCCCGTATTTTTTGCGCTGGCGTGCGCTAGCGCTCAAGCAAACACTGCGGCAGCGGCAAGCACCTCAGAACCTGTTAAATTATATGTCGCTACTATGGGTAACGACGCTGCGGATGGCGGCCGTGACCGGCCGTTTGCTACACTGGAACGTGCTCGAAATGAATTGCGAAAACTTAGGGCCAAAGACGGGCTAGATGGCGGAGCACACGTGATCATTCGGGGTGGCGTTTACGAATTGGGAAACACACTCCAACTGGAGTCGAAAGACTCAGGAACCATTCAAGCCCCAATTGTATATAGAGCGTACACAGGAGAAAAAGTAGTGCTTTCGGGTGGGCGTACACTCGACAGCTGTCGCAGTTTACGCGCGGGGCTGATTAGTTGTGATACCCAAAAGCTGCAGCTGCAAAAACTCGAAGACATGGGCCATGAAGGCTACTAT
>JBPCXM010000380.1:0-7391 GCA_051008535.1 Pseudomonadales bacterium
GTTTAGCCCGGTCTGGAAGCTTATGCCATTCGGGTAGGTCTCTCATTTCGCGAGCACGCTATCTTCCTGTACGTGCCGCCACCAATCGGCATTATGCAAAAACCATCGCAGCGTTTTTTCCATGCCAGTCGTAAAACTTTCTTGCGAAGTAAAACTTAACTCGCGAGTAATTTTTGTCGCGTCGATGGCATAACGCCAATCATGCCCGGCGCGGTCGGTGACAAACTCAATCGCATCGCGACTGGACAGACCACGCGCTGCATTCGACTCAGGATAGCATTGCTGCAATTCCGGTTCGGCGGCAAACTGCTGGTCAAGCAAATCGCACAGCAAATGCACCACGTCGATATTGGCCCACTCGTTATTGCCACCGATATTGTACGTTTCACCGACACTGCCTTGTTGCAATATCAGATCGATGGCGCGGCAGTGATCTTCAACATAAAGCCAATCGCGTATGTTTTTGCCACTGCCATACACCGGCAAGGCTTTGCCTTGCAGTAAATTGATTATACAAAGGGGGATGAGTTTTTCCGGCAGGTGGTAGGGGCCGTAGTTATTGGAGCAATTACTCGTCGTCACCTGCAAACCATAGGTGTGCTGGTAAGCGCGCACCAAATGGTCAGACGCCGCCTTACTCGCGGCGTAAGGTGAATTGGGTTGGTACAGGGTCTGCTCGGTGAACGCGGGTGCCGTATCGTCCAGCGTACCGTATACCTCGTCGGTGGAGATATGATGAAAACGATGTTCACATGGCTTCGGCGTTAGCCAGACGCGACGCGCAGCCTGCAGCAGGCTGTGTGTGCCAACCACATTGGTCTCTATAAACTCCGTCGGCCCGCTAATAGAGCGGTCGACGTGACTCTCGGCTGCAAAATGCACAATGGTGTCGATGCCATGATCGACTAACAAGCTGGTCACCAGCTCGATATTGCGAATATCGCCGTGCACAAAACTCAACTGCTGGTTGGCCAACACATCGCCTAAATTAATCTCATGACCAGCGTAAGTGAGCGCATCGAGTGCAATGACTTGATCGGCGGGATGATGCTGTAGCCAATAACGGACAAAATTACAGCCAATAAAACCGGCGGCGCCGGTTACCAGCAAACACGCCATTCAGCTCGCCTCCGTTGCTAAGTGTGTGAGCATATCGTGCAGCGTATGGCGCCAATGCCGCGGCTCAAAACCCCCTGCCAGAGTTGCGCTTTTGTCCAGCACACTATAGTGCGGCCGCCGTGCCGCGGTGGGATATTCCGCCGAAGAGACAGGCCGTATCGGTATTTGCCGGTCCAGCAAACCCAGTTCTAGCGCAATATCCGGAATGGCTACTGCGAAGTCGGACCAGCTGGTGACGCCGGCGTCGGTCCAATGATATATGCCATGCATGCTGTCTCTGGCTACGACCTGCCAAACAAATTCGGCCAGACCAGCCGCCCAGGTGGGTGATCCGACTTGATCGCTTACGACGATGACCGACTCACGCTCGCGCAGCAATCGCAGCATGGTATGCACGAAGTTGTTACCGTAAGCCGAGTACACCCAGGCCGTGCGAATGAGTACGCATTGCTGTGCAATCGTCGCTAGCAATGCTTGTTCACCTTGGAGTTTGCTTTCCCCGTAAGCGTTGATGGGCCGCGTTGCGGCCGTAGTCGAGTACGGAGTGGTCTGATCGCCGTGAAACACGAAATCGGTTGAGAAGTGTATGACCCTTGCACCTTCAAGCTGCGCATACTCAGCCAGTTGCGCCACCGCCTTGCCGTTGACCGCGGCAGCAACATCGCGGTTTTCTTCGGCGGCATCGACTTGCGTAAAAGCGCCAGCATTGATAATAAGATTCGGTCGCGCTTTGCCCAACACTGCGCGCATGCTGTGATCGTCGGCTAAATCCAGCGTCGTACGATCATGCGCGGCCAGCACATGTCCGTCTGGCGCGCTGTCGTTGAGTTCGCGACCCAGCTGGCCAGCGGAGCCAGTAATAAGAATATTCATAACAACTGCATCAGTGACATTTGGCGGCGTACGTATCTCTCAATTTGCTTTCGGTTAGAGTGCCGTCGCCGCAAAACGGGCATTATACATAAGCTCGTTTTCGCCAAATATGCAAGCCGTCAACCAGGCTATCTGCCAGCCTCGGCTATTCTTCTATACTGTCGCCAACACAGCTTACTTTTTTATGAAAGTTTTATGAGTAGTATCTCCACCGTTGCACACGACAGAATAGCCGGGCTGACACGATCTAACGTCTATATCGCGGCTACAATCGCCAGTTGCATTTTGTCGTTAATCATGATTTTGCAGAATCCGCTAGTGGGCAGCGACGGCGTAACCTATCTGCGCAGCGCTGAGGCATTTGCCGGCGATGGTCTGGCGGCCGCGCTTGCCATCTACAACTACCCAACGTACTCGATTCTTATCGCTGGGGTGCATCTTTGCACATCCCTGTCGCTGGTAAATGCCGCTTATCTGCTGAATACGTTTTTGTTTGGCTTGCTGGTTGTTGCATTTATTCGTCTGGCTGAAGTTTGCTACCAGGTACCGCATATTTGTCTGGTAGCGGCGCTTGTCATCCTCTGTAATCCTGAACTGAATAGCTTGCGTGCCGACGTTTACCGAGATTTTGGGGCCTGGGCTTTTATGCTGCTAGCTGCAGGGTACTTTATCCAATACAACCAGACACCACGATTCAAATTTGCGCTTGCCTGGTTTTTGACCAGCCTCGCCGCAGCGACATTCCGCCCTGAAGCGCTAGTTATGCTTACCGTGTGCTTGCTGTATTTTGTGTACTACCCCAACGGCATTAAACACAGCGCGCAACGATTCGTACGTTTGCTGGTATTGCCAGCCGTATTAGTTTGCGTCGTGGTGGTGTTGAGCGTATTCGTCAGTGCTGATGCGTTACAGCATATGTGGCACGTGGTCAGTGGCAAAATTAACGGCAGTTTCGCCGAATCAATCCACAATTTTAGAGCTTTAGCTACTCACTACCAACAGCATGTTTTGGTGCCACGAACAGACCTTGCCAGTGTATCTTTACTGGCAGGCCTGTTTGCCGTTTTGCTTATCACACTGCTCAAGGCGACGCCGGTACCTTATTTGGCCATTTATCTCGCCGGGCTAGCCAAAAGCCCTTGCCGCATGCAACCACAATCGCGCTGGCCGTTCATCGCGGTTGTGCTGGTAGCCGCCGCTCCACCCGCGCTGTTCATCGTCAGCCAGCGTTTTTTGCAGGAACGCTACGTTATGCTGCTGGCCTTGTTATTATGCGTGCCAGTGAGTGCTTTTATCGCGCAATGGTATGAGTGCAGCGCAAACAAAAATAGGCTTAACGGTGCGGCAGGCTTGTTGGTCGTTATATTGCTTATTGATGGTTTGATTTCTTTCGGCGCAAACAAGGCGCATATTAGCCAGGCCATCGACTGGTTCGAACAAAACAGTAGCGTCGACGCGGTGGTCACGGCCAATGACACACGTGGCATGTTCCAACTACCGCGGAGAAAATTGTGGGATGACAGCATCGCTTTCAAAGTGAATGTTGCTGGTGACCTGATGCCCTGCGATCGCGGTGACTATTTTCTGCAGCTGCACAAAAAACGCGAAGCACACGACAGGCTTTGGAATAAAGGCCAACAACGCGGCCAACTAGTAGCTTCCTTTGAAAATAACCGCGCGGCACATGCCGATATCTATCGATGCGATCCTCGCAAGCAAGCACTATGAATTTTGCTTTCTGCCTCTACAATTTTTACCCCTATGGCGGTCTGGAACAAAGCTTCCTCAATATCAGCAATCAGGCACTCACGCGCGGTCACAACGTTGATGTATTTACGTGCAGCTGGGAGGGCGATATACCGACCGGATTGCAGGTAAAAATCCTGCATTGCAAAGCCTGGTCTAACCATGCGCTCGGCAAAAAATTCGTGGCGCAATTACAAAAGGAATTAACGCACGGGCGCTATGATGTCATCGTTGGCTTCAACCGCATGCCGGGACTCGATGTGTATTACAACGCCGATGTGAGCTTCGTCATCCAGGCGCGTAAAAAACATGGTGCCTTGTACCGTCTGATGCCCCGCTACCGTGTCTTAGCAGCTTTTGAACGTGCGGTATTTGAGGCAAACTCCGCGACGCATATTTTATATATTTCGCCACGCGTGAAAGCCGAGTATCAAAGCGAATACGATACACCAGAGAATCGCTGGCATGCGCTGCCCCCCGGTATCAACAAGCAACGTATTGAAAAAGCACTGGCCGCAGACGCAACCGCTACTACTCGCGCGGAACTGGGTCTGCAACTGGACGACACGCTGCTTATCATGGTTGGTTCGGATTTCAAGCGTAAAGGAGTAGACCGCGCGTTGCGCGCCTTGGCAGCGCTGCCAGTTACAATACGGGAGAAAACTGCACTAGTCGTCATAGGTAAAGGTGATATCGATACCTATATGCAGTTGGCGCAACGGCTTAGGGTGGACACCCGTTTGCGTCTGCTCGGCCCGCGTCACGATGTGGCACGTTATCTTGCCGCGGCAGATATGCTGCTGCACCCGGCGCGCAGCGAAACAGCGGGCAATGCGATCGTGGAAGGGCTGGTCGCCGGCTTACCGGTTTTGGTCACCGCGTCCTGCGGTTTCAGCTTTCACGTGCAGGCGGCCAATGCTGGCTTGCTTATTCCAGATGAGCCATATGAGCAACAGTCTTTCAACGCTCTGCTACAACAAGCCATCAGCTCAGACCAACGCCCGCAGTGGCAAGCGAATGCGTCGCACTATGCCGCCACCGTGGACTTGTACAGCCGACCGACCAAGGCCGTTGAAATTATCGAATCGATCGCCGAACGCAAAGGCGCTGCCCTCACAACTTAAGTGTTTTGTAGTTGGCGATAGAAATCCAGAGTTTTCTGCGCTGCCGCTTGCCAACTGTACTTGTCTTGCGCCAACTGCTGACCTGCAGCGGCTAACTGGTCACGCAATTGTGGGTCGCGCCCTAATCTGACCAGCGCTGTTGCAATCGGCGCTGGGTCACGCGGCGGCACCAACAAACCGGTTTGCTCGTGACACACGATTTCGGGTAGGCCACCCACATCGCTGGCGACCAATACCGCACCGGTCGCCATTGCTTCCAACGCAGACAAACTGACCGCTTCCATTAACGAAGGCATCATCACGATATCCGCCAGCGCATTCACTTCTGGCATTTTGTGGAGCGGAATATTGCCGAGATAAACGACCCGACCGTCAGCATGTTCCGAATGCAGCAACTTTTTTATCTCATCGATATAGTCTGAGTGCGTGTTTACCGCTTGTTCACTCCCGAGAAACACAAATTTCCAATTTATCTCGGGCGCCGCTGCTAACACGGTTGCAACTGCTTGCGCCAGAAAAAGCACGCCATTTTTACGCGCCATACGCCTTGGACACAGCACAACAACATCCTCTGCCTGCAAACCATAAGCAGCGCGATCGACATGCACTTGATCGTGAAAGCGCGCCGTATCGACTCCGTTAGCAATATAAGCGAGTGCGGAAGCTGGCCATAAAGCAGCCGTTTTGTCGCGTAGCTCTTCGCTAACGGCGATAAACCCGGTGACCTTGCGATAACTCTTTTTTATGTACTGCATTTTCATGGGGCGCTCATAGTCACGCAGAAAGCGCGAGCTATGATTGGTCCACACCCAAGGTACGCGCTTAGACCAGGCGGCACCGGCTGACGTGCTGTCCTGGTAGTCGTGCTGGTGGACGATATGCGGCGCGCCAAAGCGTTCGATGGCTGCGTGAATACCCTCTTTGGCCGCTAGCCCAAACAAATGTTTGCGGTAAATTTTATTACGAAAGCGCCGCTGCTCGCTGTTGATGGCAACCCTCAGCAGCGGAATCTCGTCACCTTCAAACCCCAGCCCGGCGGTCTCGCCTGCAACTGGGTTGATCACCGCTACGCGATGACCTAGCTGCTGCAGGGCATGACTTAGGTTATAAACATGAGCGGCAATACCGCCAATATTCGGCAGGTAGTCGGTCGTCAACATAAAAATATTCAAGGCGTTGAGGGAGACCGAGATTGCAACGGGAAGTGCGCGGGCATTGGCCGTCGCCAGTCGCGCTGGTAAAAACGCTCGGCACGTTTTCTTACGGCCAGCCAAAAGTTTGCGTCTTCGCGCAAGGTAGCGCGCAAATTTGTACCGCGGTAAAGCCGCATAAAGCGATAAAAGTCGCGCCTGGTGAGACCGATATCGCTGGCGGAAAAATACAGCGCTGCAATGTCTTTTATGCGCCAGCGCAAAGGCACTGCCGACCTAAGTTGGGCGCGA
Source organism: Pseudomonadales bacterium (assembly GCA_051008535.1). GTDB lineage: Bacteria > Pseudomonadota > Gammaproteobacteria > Pseudomonadales > JAUIET01 > JBBKXJ01. The sequence goes on from JBPCXM010000380.1 coordinate 6,305, forward strand.
TGCAAGTCCATTAAATATAGCGGCGGCGCTTTGCTTTCGACAAAACCATCCGCTTTCAGCATTCTAAAATGGCACAGGTAAAAGTCTCTATGATTCATTCCCGCGTCGTGCATGGCGCGCGCGATACCTGCTACCGAGTGCAGCAACGCCCGTTTTTCTTCATAAGCAGGCGATTGCGCCGGCCATTTCTCAGTGACATCTTTCAGGGTGACACTGTCTTCTAAGGCGTCGGTAATGATAAACGACTGCATGCTGGCTGGATTGTTACCCCGCTGCCCGTAGCCAGCCAGCGTGACTGTTGTAATGTTGCGCGCATGCAAAAAGTCGATCGCTTTTTTTTCGTTGAGCGCGCTGACAATGGGCAAGCGTAGGCTGAGCAACTCCTTGATTATTTCGGACCAGCCTATGCCATGGTGAATTTTGATAAAATAGGTGCGTTCGCCAAGCTGAATGCGATAAGTATGGCGTCCCTCTTTCTCTCTTATAGCCTCGCCCTGCAAACGCATAACATGGTCAAATGTTTGCTCCCGTGGCAACGTATTGGCGACTCTTGGCTCTAAATGGAGGATATGCATTAGCGGGCACACTGGTGTCTTGTTCTGGTAATTCGTTGAATAACAGAGCTCACAGAAAGCGCCATTACTAGGCGCGTTTCGCAGGTAATATTGAACATATTGGCAAGAAATGCAACGACCTAGTGGCGCTTTTTGTGAGCTCCCGAAGGGCGCGCCATGCACGGCATGCCCACAACGCTGCTCCGTGATAGCATATCGCCGACTTAAGACTCGACCTGTTTTATGCTTAAGCTAAACGCATTGCGCCAAACTACGGTGTCGCCACAACCCTACCCTTACCTGGTTGTGCCGCAGATCATTGAAGACGAGTATATACCGGGGCTAATCGCCGATTTTCCAGATATACGCCATGCTGGCAGCATTCCGGTTGCAGAAGTCAACGGCGGCCCGTTGTTTCACGCACTTATCGAGGAACTGGAAGGCGAGGCCATGCGGCAAACAATCGCCGACAAGTTTCAGCTGGATCTCAGTGGATTGCCGTTGTTTACGACTTTGCGAGGTGTTATGCGCAA
>JBPCXM010000381.1:0-2625 GCA_051008535.1 Pseudomonadales bacterium
GGCAATTCTTTCGTGTACTTCACCAAGGTAAGCAAAGCCCGGGGCAAAGCCGATGGCATATACACGGTAATCACTACCGGAATGCAATGCAATGACTTCCTCGATGGACATATTGGCTCGCTCGGCCAAGTCCTCCAGATCCTCTCCAGATTCCGGTGAGTAATATACCGGCAAGATCACCGCCGTACCTTCCTCGGCTTGAGCTGCGTCCAGGCTTTCCATTGCAAATTTGATCTTCCGTGTAACTGCGAAATGGTCTGTGAGAAACGGGTCGTAGATAATCAGCAACGATGCATAAGACGGTATCAGATCTATCAGTTCCTTTCCCATGACTCGCTTCGTAGCCAGTGCGGCAGACTGCACCAGTGCAGAAACCTGCGGGCTGGCCTCCTCTCCAAGGGTAAGTAACAATGTGTTTTCGCTAGCAATCTGTAGTTGCATTGGTGCCTACTCCCTATCCGGTAGTGCGCGAATAGATCGAATGGCCTGAACCCCTTCGGGGTTTTCACCGCAGATACACAGCGTATCAGCCTCTACGCAAATAGAATTATCGTCTCGGGTGTTTACCGTACCCTCATCCTTCAATCGTGCTACCTGAGTCAACATTGCCTCCTGTTGTGTACTACGTGCGGCTGATCATAAGTAATTTGTTTGCAAGTATCGTCGTCACGATTTTGGGCAGTCGTTGCGCAGCGCCCCTCGCCCGCAGCGGCCGCCTAAATCGCAATTAGGCTTCGAATAGTCGTCTGTGGATTGAATATCGGGGGGAGGGTTGCCTTTCCGTCCGAAATTACCATATTTTTTGGTTCTCCAATCCGATCTACTGTGAAGGAACAGAGAATATCAATCTTATAGCTTTCCAGCAAGATAAAATTGCGATATGATCCCCAGCCGATATCAAAATGTTTTTCGTCCACGTGAGATCGTAAGTATCAAGTACTGATATCGTCTCCCACATGACATAAACGACAAGAGATCTTCAGTTGCCAGCGAAATTGATTAAGTCTCCGGTCGAAAAGTAGAGGACTAGGAAAAGTGAGAAAAACAACGCCAACAATAGCGATTCTTGGGGGAACCGGTGACCTGGGCACCGGTCTGGCACGACGCTGGACCAAAGCGGGATATCGAATAGTCATCGGTTCTCGTACCCAAGAGAAAGCCGATTTTGCCGTAGAGGAATTGAAAAGCCTGCTAATGGAGCGAGGTGAAGATAGCTTCGACGTCATCGCAATGGACAATTTTGGCGCAGCCACAGCAGCCGATATAGCGGTACTAACTGTACCTTTCAGTCACCAGGCGGCCACTCTAAACAAAGTGAAATCGGCCCTCTCCGGAAAAATACTGGTCGACGTAACCGTACCATTGGTTCCGCCCAAGGTAGCGCGAGTTCAACTTCCAGAGCAGGGGTCAGCAGGTCAACTTGCCCAGGCTTTACTTGGAGAGAGCGTGAAAGTTGTATCCGCTTTTCAAAATGTAGCCGCACACCACCTACAAGGTACTCATGGTATGAATTGCGATGTTCTGGTTTGTGGTAACAATAAAGAGGCCAGAGCAACAGTCATTCAGTTGGTTGAAAGCGCGGGCATGCGTGGTTTCCACGCCGGGCCTATCAATAATGCAGCGGCGGTAGAGGCCATGACCTCGTTGCTCATTTTTATCAACAAGCAGTACAAGTGTCATGCGGGCTTAAAAATAACGGGGATCGTCGACTAATCAGAAATGAATACAATCATATCCAACGAACTAATATTCGAGAGTTTTATAGGCCGATTTTTGGCCAGGTCGCTTTCTATGCTCGGGACGAGGAAGTAGAGAGTTCTATGATGAAACAGTCAGTCCATGTTGATATCGTTTCAGACATCGTCTGTCCATGGTGCATTATCGGCTACAGGCAATTCGAGCAGGCTTTCAACAAATTAAAAGAGCAGTTGACTGTCAGTATTCACTGGCAGCCATTCCAGCTAAACCCTGCAATGCCGCTTTCAGGCGAAAGTATGCTGGAGCGCAACGCCGCAAAGTACGGAAGCCCGCTCGTCGATCTTGCCTGTCAAAAATCCTCCGTGATTCAACTGGGCTCATCACTAGGAATCACATTTAACTACCACGACGAAATGCGAGTATACAACACGCTTTATGCTCACCAATTACTGCATTGGGCGGGTAAACGAGGGAGGCAGACCGAACTTAAAATCGCGTTGCTAGAGGCATATTTCACTCACGGTAAAAACGTAACGGATATCGAAACCCTGGCCGATACAGCACAGAGTGTAGGGCTGGAACGAAGAGAAGCGCTCTCGATTATAATCGAGGGTCGTTATCTCAAACCTGTACTCCAGCTAGAACAGGAATGGCGATCAAGGGGTGTACAAAGCGTGCCCACATTCGTATTCGACAACAAGATCGTACTTGAAGGCGCTCCCGGTGTAGCCGCATTTACAGAAGTTATCAATAGAGAGGTCCAATCTTAATGGAAAAAATAGAGCGCCCCCTGGGCATCACTGATGTGGTCCTCCGTGACGCACCGCAATCACTTTTTGCCACTCGGCTCCGCCTGGATGACATGCTGCCAATTGCCGCAAAATTGGATGATATTGGCTACTGGTCAGTCGAGTCCTGGGGTGGTGC
>JBPCXM010000382.1:0-7759 GCA_051008535.1 Pseudomonadales bacterium
CGGCGTTGCGCCTGATACACATCAATAGACTGCGTTTTCGCGTAACCGGCATGAGAAATCGTTACCACGCGGTCTTCTTCGGTGATTAAATCTTCCAGCGTCAAATCGTGTGCAGACTCGGTAATTACAGTGCGTCGCTCATCGCCGTAGTTATCGACTACTTCTTTGAGTTCTTCGCGAATCACATCCAATAGACGATCCGCGTCACCGAGGATGTGCAGGTACTCGGCAATCTCGTCAATTTTTTCCTGGTATTCCTGTAACAGTTTGTCGCTCTCCATACTGGTCAAGCGGTGCAGACGCAAATCCAAAATGGCCTGCGCTTGTTGCGGTGACAGTCGATAGTCGCCGTCGACAATGCCGTAGATTTCATCCAGATCTTCCGGCCGCGAAGCGGTTGCGCCCGCCCGTTCGAGCATGCTTTGCACGGCAACTCCTGGAGGCCAGGCCTGCGCTACCAACTTCTCACGCGCTTCTGTTGGCGACGGCGAGGCTTTTATCACGGCGATAATCGGGTCGATATTCGCTAAAGCGACGGCAAGCCCTTCGAGAATATGGCCGCGTTCTCGTGCCTTACGTAGCAGGAATAAGGTACGCCGTGTAACCACCTCACGGCGGTGGCGAATAAACGCTTTCAGAAGTTGCTTGAGGTTCAACAGCTTTGGTTGGCCATCGACCAACGCGACTATATTGATGCCAAACACTGCTTGCAGTTGCGTTTGCGAATAAAGGTTGTTCAGCACCACCTCGCCCGACTCGCCGCGGCGTAATTCAATCACCACGCGCATACCATCTTTGTCGGATTCGTCGCGCAACTCGCTGATGCCTTCGATTTTTTTTTCCTTGACCAGTTCGGCAATTTTTTCTATCAAGCGCGCCTTGTTGAGCTGGTACGGCAGCTCGGTAACGATAATCGTTTCCCGGTTGGTCTTTGCGTTGACTTCAATATCGGCTTTGGCGCGCACATAAATGCGGCCTTTGCCGGTGCGGTAGGCTTGTACGATACCACCGCGGCCATTAATAGTTGCGCCAGTTGGAAAATCCGGGCCGGGAAGATGCTGCATCAACTCATCGATGCTAAGCTCCGGATCGTCAATTAGCGCCAAGCACGCATTCACGACTTCGGTCAAATTGTGCGGCGGTATATTGGTCGCCATGCCTACAGCAATACCCGAGGAGCCGTTAATCAGCAGGTTCGGTACTCGCGCCGGCAAGACTTCGGGAATTTGCTCAGTGCCGTCGTAATTGGGTACGTAGTCGACCGTGTTTTTCTCAAGATCTGCGAGCAGATCATGGGCTATTTTGCGCATGCGAATTTCGGTATATCGCATCGCCGCGGCAGAGTCGCCATCGACCGAACCGAAGTTACCCTGACCGTCGACCAGCATATAACGCAACGAAAAAGGTTGCGCCATGCGTACGATGGTGTCGTACACGGCCGAGTCGCCGTGTGGATGGTATTTACCAATCACGTCACCGACGATTCGCGCAGATTTTTTATAAGGCTTGTTCCAGTCGTTACCGAGCACATCCATCGCGAACAACACGCGGCGGTGTACTGGTTTTAAGCCGTCGCGCACGTCCGGCAAGGCGCGACCGACGATGACGCTCATCGCATAATCGAGATACGATTGCTTCAACTCGTCTTCGATATTAACGGGTACAATTTCTTTGGCTAGTTCACCCATGTATGTCGCTATTCCCCAAACAAAACCGCGCCAAAAACGCGGTTAAAAAGTTCTTGTTGCTATGATGAAACGGCCCCACTTGACTACGACTTTCAGGAACTGGGACCGCGACGAATAAAACGACGAATCATAACATATGCAGGTCGCTATCTGATAGGAATAAGTAGTGTGTTCAATAGCTTCCGAGACCACACCTGATCGATAGACAGCTCAACGACCGACGTTGCGTTGACACGTAACTCGCAGTTCACTGGTATACTTCGGCGCCATTCCAGACAACTCAGCAGATAGCGACATTGACCGTAGCAGCCACGCGACAAAATGCCGAACTCGTTATCTCTCCGGGCTGGCTAGCGCCAGTAGATGCTGATAACAGCTTGCTCACGCAACATAGTGTGGTTGTCAGCAATGGCCGCATCATCGATCTGTTACCCAGCAACGCTGTACATAAAAAATACATCGCGACCGAACACCGCGAGCTGCCACAACACTTACTGATACCCGGCCTAGTCAATGGGCACGGGCACGCCGCCATGACACTGCTGCGCGGTTTCGCCGATGATGTTCCGCTGATGACGTGGCTGGAGCAGCATATCTGGCCCACTGAAACACGCTGGATGAGCGAAGATTTTGTGCGCGACGGCGTCGAAATCGCCATCGCCGAAATGCTACGTAGCGGTACCACCTGTTTTACGGACATGTATTTCTTTCCCAACATCACGGCTGCCATTGCCCATCAGCGTGGCATACGCGCGCAGGTATGTTTTCCGGTGCTGGAAATTGAAACCATATGGGCAAAAAGCTCCGACGAGTATATTGATAAAGGATTACAAATACGCGACGATTTCAACAGTAGCTCCTACGTGCAGGTCGGCTTTGGCCCGCACGCACCATATACGGTCTCAGTGCCAACTCTCGAACGCATCGCCACGCTGGCCAACCAAATTGATTGCAGTGTGCATATGCATGTGCACGAAACCACGGACGAGCTACAACGTTGCGAGAGTGAATTCGGCGTGCGCCCACTGCAGCTACTTCAAGAAATTGGTCTTACCTCGCCGCGTTTGCAATGTGCGCATATGACCCACCTCGACGACACCGATTTTACGATACTTGCCGACTCAGGTAGTCACGTCATCCACTGTCCTGAGTCGAACTTGAAACTCGGTAGCGGTTTCTGCCCGGTACAAATATTACTGTCACAGCACACTAACGTTGCACTCGGTACTGACGGTGCGGCCAGTAATAACGACCTCAGCATGCTCGCTGAAATGCACACTGCTGCATTGCTGGCCAAAGGCGTGGCTGATGACCCAGCTGCAGTGCCGGCCATGCAAGCGTTGCGCATGGCGACGTTGAATGGTGCCAAAGCATTGGGTATGGATGAGCACATTGGTAGCATTAGCATTGGTAAAGCCGCCGATCTGGTCGCGGTTGATTGCAGCGAACTCGAGGCGCAGCCGATGTATCATCCGGTATCGCAGCTGGTTTACACGCAATCCAGCCACCGGGTGAGCGACGTCTGGATTGGCGGCAAACAACTACTTAAAAACCGCGAGCTTACTCAAATGAGCCTGCCCGCCCTGATTGACAAAGCCAATGATTGGCGCCAACACATGGGATAACCTTGAATAGTAAACAAGAACACGCAGCGACAGCGGTCAATGTCGACCCCGAAGAACTGGCAAAATTTGCCGCGCTGGCAAATCGCTGGTGGGACACCAATAGCGAGTTCAAGCCGCTGCACGACATAAATCCTTTGCGCCTTAACTATATCGATAGCCGCGTGCCGGTAGCAGGCAAAAGTGTGCTGGATATTGGCTGCGGTGGTGGCATATTAGCCGAAGGCTTAGCTCACCGCGGCGCCGAGGTCACCGCTATCGATATGGCCGAGGCATCGTTGAATGTCGCGCGCTTGCACTTGTTGGAATCCAAGCTGGATATCGACTACCAGCAATGCACCGCGGAGCAGTTTGCCGAACAACATCCACAGTCGTTCGATATCGTCAGCTGTCTGGAAATGTTAGAACATGTGCCCGATCCTGAATCGGTAATCCAGGCTTGTGCGAAACTGGTGAAACCCGGTGGTCACCTGTTTTTTTCCACCATTAACCGCAATCCGAAGTCGTACTTGTTCGCCGTGCTGGGTGCCGAGTACATTTTGCAATTGTTGCCCAAAGGCACACACGAATACACCAAATTTATCAAACCCTCGGAGCTGGCAAACTGGATACGTGGCTCGCGGCTCGATCTGCAAGACGTGACCGGTATGCTGTATAACCCGTTAACAAAGCGTTATTCGCTGGGCCGCGATGTGGATGTCAATTATCTCGCCTACGCGGTCGCGCCCTGATGTCTACGTTTGACGCGGTACTATTCGATTTAGACGGCACCTTACTCGACACGGCGCCAGATTTCGCCGTAGTCATGCAAAAATTGTGCGCCGAGAATAATCGTAGCTGCCCGGACAACGCTGCCATAAGACACACCGTTTCACATGGCGCGCGCTCACTGGTAAAGTTGGCGTTTGGAATAAGTGAAGGCGAACCGGAGTTCGAACCGCTACGCCAACGCCTGCTACAAATTTATAGCGAAAATCTTGCAGTTCAAACCACGATTTTCCCCGGCATAAGTGAGGTGTTAGAATATTTACACGCAAACACCATCGGCTGGGGCATTGTCACTAACAAACCCTCAACCTATGCGGAACCCTTGCTGCAAGCAATGGGCTTCGAGCCACCCGCCGGCGTGCTGGTATGCCCCGACCATGTAACCCATACAAAGCCGCACCCCGAACCCTTGATTAAAGCTGCAGCTCAACTTGGTTGCGACGCTGCAAATTGTTTTTATGTCGGCGATCATCGCCGCGATATTGAAGCCGGCGCCGCGGCGGGCATGCGCACGGTGGCTGCTTTGTACGGTTATATCGATCCGGCCGATCCGCCAGCTGACTGGAACGCCGACTTTAGTATTGAGCGCTCGGAGCAGATCATCGATATTTTAAACGGTTCACACAATGTTTGATTATAGCGCGGCAAAAAATTTACTCGAACAACGGGTCATACTGGTGACTGGAGCCAGCAGCGGCATTGGCAAAGACGCCGCCATTTGCTATGCGCAACATGGCGCCACCGTTATTTTGCTAGGCAGAGTCAGCAGCAAACTCGAAACGGTGTACGACGAAATCGAAAATCAGGGTCTGGCTCAGCCGGCGATCTACACACTTGATCTAGAAAGCGCGCAAGCGGAAGACTATGATCAGCTTGGCGCCAGCCTCGAGCAGGAGTTCAGCCAACTAGATGGTCTGCTCCACAACGCCAGCCTGCTGGGTGAAAGGCGCTTGCTGGAACAAACAAGCCCATCTAGTTGGCAACAGGTAATGCAGGTTAATATCGACGCGCCGTTTATGTTAACGCGCACCTTGATGCCGCTAATGCGCCAGGCAAAACACGCTTCGGTTGTATTTACCTCCTCCTCGGTCGGACGCAAAGGGCGCGCCTATTGGGGCGCTTACGCGATATCAAAATTCGCCACCGAAGGTATGATGGAGGTGCTTGCCGACGAGCTGGAAAGTGTGTCCAACGTTCGCGTCAATAGTCTGAACCCCGGCGCAACAAATACCAGCATGCGGCGCGCCGCCTACCCGGCTGAGGAGCCCAGCACCAATCCCTCACCTGAAGCCATTATGCCCGCCTACCTCTACCTGATGGGCGATGCCAGTATCGGCCAAACCGGTAAGCGCTGGGACGCACAGCAGGGCCAAGCTCCGCTGTAAAACCGTCACTTTTTTGACTTCGATAGTGGCGAATATCCACTCCTTTGACTAAATTTGAGATAGAGCCGGGAAATGCTCCCTGGCCTTTATCGCTAACTGTATATTTTTTAATCATTTAGTGTAACGTACAAAGAGCCGGCACAGAACTGGCTTTGAGCTGATATCGGTTGTGTGAAACACAGGACCGTGAAAGATAACAGCCACAAAAAACAGCGGTATAACACCGCCAATAGGATGAAACTCAGTATGAGTATTGGAAATACGCGAAAGACCGCCAATTCAGGTGGCGCCTTGGTACAGCAGCCGGCGGCAGAAAGCTATGCGCCGTTAGATGTTGAGTACAAGGACAGACGCCTGCAACTCACGCACAATCTTGGCACTAGCCTCGATACGGCAAAATTATTGTCGCTGTTCCACGGTGAAATGAACGACCTGCTGAACACTGCGGGCATTCACTTCGTTAATCACGATGCTGGGCTGGATATTGCCATCGCCAAACGGGCCGTTCATTCCTGCCAATACCAATTAAAATTAGAACGCGAAGATCTGGGTTCGATTGTATTTTCGCGCGCCACGCGCTTTCACGAAAAAGAGCTGGCGTTACTCGAATATTTCATGACCCATCTGCTCTACCCCTTGCGCAATGCCTTGCTCTATCACAAAGCGTTGCGCATGGCCGAACGTGATCCACTGACCGGCATGCGAAATCGAGTTGCCATGGTCAACAGTTTGAAGCGCGAAATTGCGCTGGGCAAACGCCATCAGGATTTTCTTTCCCTGCTGGTTATCGATATCGATAATTTCAAGCTAGTTAACGACAATTATGGCCATATTGCCGGTGACCAGATTCTGCGCCAGGTCGCGGAGACCATTATGGAAACCGTGCGCCAAACCGATATGAGTTTTCGTTATGGGGGCGAAGAGTTTGTGGTCGTGCTCAGCAAAACCAACCTGGAAGGCGCCATCGTGATTGGCGATCGTTTACGTCAGCTGGTGGAGAACAACGCAGTGACCTATAAAGAACAAGAGCTTCGCGTGACGATCAGTGTCGGCGCCACTCAGCTGACGGCGGAAGACGACTTGAACGCGTTTTTTGATCGCGCCGACCGTGCGCTTTACGCTGCCAAAAATAACGGTCGTAACCGGGTGGAATCTGCTGCCTAGTTTTTAGCGCGGCGCTGTCGCGGCGCCGATTTGCCGCGCGGTGGACGCGGCGCTTGCAAGCCCGCTCTCTGGTACAGCTTTCTCACTTCCGCCATGCCAAGCTCGTGGAACTGACTCACCTTGGTTTGCGATGGAATAAAAACGTCACCGAAGCGTACCCGCTTTAAACGGTTCACCTGCACGTCCTGCGACTCCCACAGGCGCCGTACCTCTCGGTTACGCCCTTCCATAACCACAACATAATACCAGCGGTTAGTGCCGCGGCCACGGCCAACTTGAATATCGGTAAAGCGGGCAACGCCGTCTTCCAGCTCAACACCGTTGCGCAATCGGTCGAGCATCTCATCGTCGACTTCACCCTGTATGCGCACCGCGTATTCGCGATCGATACCGGTCGAAGGATGCATCAGTGCGTTAGCCAGTTCACCATCGGTTGTAAACAGCAACAAGCCGCTACTGTTGATGTCGAGTCTGCCGACTGCTATCCAACGCTCGTTGCGCAAGCTCGGTAGTTTGTCGAACACACTGGGACGCCCTTCTGGATCTTTGCGGGTACAAATTTCCCCGGCGGGCTTATTGTAGAGCAGCACTTTGGCCGGCCGTGAGCCAGTCTCTTGCACCAGCGGTGTGTCGTCGACGGAGATTTTGTCGCGTAACGTAACCCGATCGCCTAGCTTAGCGCGGCTACCATTGACCTTGACCCGGCCGTCGCTTATCCACTGCTCCATCGCTCGGCGCGAGCCCAAGCCTGCACGCGCCAGCACCTTTTGCAGTTTCTCATCCATTGGAGTTTGCTCGCGCGGTTGCGCGCTCAACTATGCGACTGCGAGTAGGCAGGGAGTTGGGAGTCAGCGGTGTCTTCGTCAAGCCCTTCGATTTCTGAGTCGTCAATTTCCGCGTCGTGGTCAGCAACTCCGTGTAAATCTACTTCGGTTACGCACGCTGCAGTGTTAGCCGATTCGAGGCCGTAGCTATGCGTTGTCTCATCACTATCTGCGTCGCTCTCTGCATCGATGATCGCTGAGTTCACTTCCACTTCGGCATGTATTTCGTTGCCGCCTTCGTTACTGGTGTCGGTATCAGCTTCGTTTTCAGGCTCGTTGGCAGCGTCGGTGCCCGCTTCGTTTAAATC
>JBPCXM010000383.1:0-5064 GCA_051008535.1 Pseudomonadales bacterium
CACATTGCTGACTGCGCCGGCCAGTGCCGTGATCGCAATGCCGGCTAGCAACATGGTGGCAACGGAAGTACCGGTGGGGGAGGTCGCCAGCCGGTAAACCAGAATCACTGCCAGCAGGCCACCGACGAAGGCGCCGGTGGACACGAGGGTAATCCCGCTGAAACCACTCAGTGTGCCACTGAAGCTGACGATGGCGAGGCTGGCGCCCAATGACGCGCCAGCAGTAACACCGATAAGGGAGGGGTCTGCCAGGGGGTTACGAAACAAGCCTTGCATTGCGGCGCCGCTCATCGCCAGAATCGCGCCGACAAGTCCCGCCAGTAGTGCGCGAGGTAAGCGGATCTGACCGATGATTACGGCCGCCTGACTGGATGCGTCGCCGCGCAATGTAGAGATCAGCCCGCCCACGGATTCACCCAGCCCTAAGCGCACCGCTCCGCTGCTGAGGGCCAGGAGAATCGCTGCCGGCAGCAGTAGCCAGAGTGCCAGAGCCACGCGTCTGGTAGTGGTTTCACCGGGCATGCTTTTCACACGCCGCACCATTCGGGAAACAGCTGCGCCAGATCCAGGTGTTGTTCAAGACAGTCTGCAAGGCGGTCTAACTCTCGTTCCCTGATTTGCTTTCTGTCAATTTCTTCCGGGGCATCCACGCCCGCCCAGACTAGCAGAGCCGAACAGGCGGCGGGTTCATCGAACAGGCCATGCAGGTAAGTGCCGGCGATCTGGCCGTCGGCCGATAATGCGCCGTCGGTACGTTGATCCTCAAGAACTATCAATGGCGCTAAGGATTCCAGCGCACGAGTGACCCCACAGTGAATCTCATACCCTGTCACTGGGGTCGGGAGGGGAGAAAGCGTGCCGCGCACTTGGTGTAACTGCTTGTGAGGTGACAGTTGTGTTTCGATGGGAAGCAACCTCAGTCCCAGTGAACTACCCGCCGAGCCTTCTACGCCTGTAGGATCAGCGATGCTATGTCCCAACATCTGGTAGCCGCCGCAAATGCCCAATACTTTTCCGCCATAACGTAGATGGCGCTGTATCGCTTGTTCCCAGCCATTGTCGCGTAGCCATTGTAAGTCGGCGCGAACGTTCTTGCTACCGGGCAGGACAATCAGGTCGGCACCGGGAATCGGCTGCCCCTGGCCGACATGCAGCACATCCACTTGCGGATGCATTCGTAGTGCATCGAAGTCGGTGTGATTGGATATGCGTGGCAGCACCGGGATCACAACGTTGATCGATCCGGCTTCTGTGGAAGTCGCCTGCTTGTTATCTATCGCGTCTTCAGCATCTAGCAGCAGGTTGTGCAAGTAAGGGATAACACCGAGCACCGGCTTGCCGGTGTGTTCCTCCAGCCAATCGATGCCGGGCTGCAATAGAGCCAGGTCGCCACGAAAGCGGTTGATCACGAAGCCTTTTATGCGTGCTTGTTCGCTACTGGATAGCAGATGGAGGGTACCGGTAAGGTGAGCGAAGACCCCTCCGCGATCGATATCGGCAACAATAATGACAGGACAATCCGCCGCTTCGGCAAAACCCATATTGGCGATATCGCGGTCGCGTAAATTTATTTCCGCCGGACTGCCTGCCCCTTCGACGATAATTGCGTCGTGCTTTTCACCCAGGCGTTGCCATGAGGTCATCACCGCATGCATGGCGACGCGTTTGTGTTGGTGGTAATCCACCGCGTTCATATCGCTGGCCACTTTGCCGTGGATGATCACTTGGGCCGCTGTATCGGTGCTAGGTTTGAGCAGTACCGGATTCATATCGGAGTGAGGGGTTACCCCCGCGGCCTGGGCTTGCAGCGCCTGGGCACGCCCGATCTCTCCCCGTTCCGGAGTAACCGCGCTATTGAGTGACATATTCTGTGGTTTGAAGGGGGCGACGTTGACACCGCGGCGGGCGAGAATGCGGCACAAGCCCGCGACTAGTATGCTTTTTCCGGCGTCAGAGGTAGTCCCCTGAACCATTAGCGAATTTTGCATTTCTAGAAATCGACACCGCGTCGGGCTTTGATGCCAGCCTTGAATGCGTGTTTGACTTCTTTCACTTCCGAGACCGTGTCCATGACGTCCTGCAGGGCTGAACCGCCGCCGCGGCCGGTAACAACAACGCTTTGTTCTCGTGGTCTGGATTTGATCGCATCCACGATCTCCTGTTCTGGCAGATAATCGTAGGCGATCATATAGGTCAGTTCGTCCAACACTACCAGGTCGTAGCTGTCGTCGTTCAGCATGGGTGTGACAAGTTTCCATGTGTTTACCGCGGCGGCGATATCCGCGCTGCGGTCTTGTGTGTTCCAGGTAAAGCCGGTACCCATTTGATGGAAGTCAACCTGTGGGCAATGGTCGCGCAAATAGATTTCCTCGCCGGAGAGCTGCTCGCCCTTGATGAACTGAACAACGCCCACTTTCATGCCATAGCCCAGTGCCCGCATGACCATGCCAAACGCCGAGGTAGACTTGCCTTTGCCGTTGCCCGTGATAAGTATGGAGACGCCACGTTCTTCGTCTGCCGCCTCTATATTGGCATCGACCTTGGCCTTTTGCTTCTCCATTGCTTTTTTGTGTTTGCTGTTCTTACGATTCTCTGCGTCTTCGCTGTTACTCATACCTCTATCTCCCGGAATGAATAGCTCATGCCTGCGATAGCCAAAGGGTAGCGATAAAGAGAGGAGAATCAGGGAATGTGGCGCGAAGGTAGCGTCAGTCAACCTTGAATGAAGCCCTCCGCTCCATCGTTGCGTATGTCCAGGCAGGTGTCGGGCTCACAGTGCTTGACTGTTTACCGTTGCGGGGGCAGCGGTGGATAACGCAAAAGCATTACCACACTTCCCATTTAACCTACCCAGCAAACACATTTCAGCATCGCGGTAGGCACCTGATACAGGCCGGCACAATAGGACTTTGCCCATACGATGTCAAATCGATATCACGGCACGAACATGCCACTTGACGAAAAGTACGATGCCTCTATCGCCTATAGGGCTCTCTCAAACCACGCGCTTCCAGCCTCGGTAACACCTCATTGCGGAAGTATGGAAACTCCGCCGCATAATCGACAAAGGCCATGGTCGTACCGGCGATGCCGGTAGCGCTGAGTTTTTCCAAGCCGTCGGCGATATCGTCGGGGGTGCCGACCAGTGGCAAGCCACCATGGCCAGCGGCAAAGCGATCGCGGAACATGTGCAGCGCTTCAGGGGTAAACGACTGGGCGTGCATGCCTTGCAGCTGCATTAAGTAATCCACCGCTTCCCAGTCGGCATTTTGATTAGCATAGTAGTCCAGATACTCTTCGGCCTCTTGACGCGTTGGACGGCATACTACAGTGACAAAGGTGAAAACGCCGATGTCTCGATTGACCGCTGCCGCTGCCTTATTAAGTTCATTGACGGTGTCAGTGGCTTGTTCGTAATCAAATACCGGAGTAAACAGAAAATCAGCATTGCGCACGGCAAATTCGCGGCCCTGAGGTGACGCGGCCGCGTTGATGATGGGTATGCTGGCTTGCACCGGTTTCGGCTTGCCGTAGATTTGCTTGAGATTAAAATACTTGCCTTGCCAGTCAAACGCCTCTTCTTCTGACCACAACTTGCGTACTACGTCGTACCATTCTTGCGCTCTCTCATAGCGGCTGTCGTGATCTTGCGGCAGATCTATGCCGAAAGCATCGTATTCGGGTTTGTTCCAGCCGGCCACAATGTTTAAACCAAGGCGGCCGTTACCTATCTGGTCCATGGTGGCGAGTTGTTTGGCGACGACACCGGGATGGTGAAATGCTGTATGTACCGTGGTAAAGATGGAAATATTCTTGGAGACCGCCAGCAAACCTGTGGCCCAGGTGACTGTTTCGAGCACGCCGCCGTGAAAGTCTGTGTCGCCGCCGTATCCTATCCAGCGCGCGATCGGTAGCATAAGCTCAATGCCGGCTGCGTCGCACTGTTGAGTGATTTTGACGTTGTTCTCCCAGGAATTTACCCAGCGCTCGTCGACTTTGGTCACAGCCATACCGCTGGAACAATTGGCGGAAAAAATTCCCAGCTTGAGTTTGTTATTGTTGAAAATGTAATTACTCATTCGAACCTCCTGTGAGACTAAATCACAACGCCGAACTGCTCAGGCCGCCTGTGTTTGCAGCACTGATGTCAGTTCTGCACCTTCGTCATCGGCAAGTGCGGCTTCGCGTAGTTCCTGAACATTAAAGGAGGGTAGTGCAGACTTAGCATTGTATTGTTTCAGTATCTTCTCCAGATTGGCAATTCCTCTGCGCCGAGTTTCGCCATAGCCTTTGATCAGACGGCCGCACATAGCCAGTTCGATGGCCTGCTCGTGGTCAACGCGTGCGGCGCTGGCAATGGCTGCTAACCAGGTATTAATATGTGCGGTCTCTTTTTGATACACGTAACTGCCGCGGCGCCAGCGTTTTAAGCCGGCCAACAAATAAAACATCAGGTAACCGTGTATGGAACTGGTTTTGATTTGTTTGCCGCCGGAGAATAAGTTTAAAAATTTACACCAAGCTGGCGACGCCAATATGTAGCTGGCCATCTTCGGCGGCAGAAACGAGCAAATCTCCTCTACCTGGGGGCGTAGAAATTCAACGACATTGACGTGTTGATCTGGCGCTGCTTTCACCTCGTCGCGAAAGCGCTGTAGGCGCTCGCGCCGTATTTTTAACTGTGCGACACGAACGATATCTTCAAAGCCCATCCACAGCGCAAGGTAACGTGCCGTCTCATTCGTCAGTTTGTAGTCATCCGTGCCCGAATCCTTTTCGAGAATAGGCTGCAGACGGTTCAGGTACTCAGTGCCATAGGCGAAGTCTTGATAATCGACCAGCCGTTTCACCCCGGCGTAAATGATAGCCCAGGTTTGTGGCGGAAAATTGCTTCGAATGCGCTCAAGCAGCGCCTTACCTTGCGTGTTTGTGCCAGCAGGTAGTTCGAAAGCGTCGATTGGCCCATTCTTTTGTATAGGCTCAAACTGTTCGACGCCTCCGGTAGCGCTCTTAGTCGCATTTGTGTAACTGGCCTGGAAAGCACGCAAATTGGTTTCAACCGCA
>JBPCXM010000384.1:0-8093 GCA_051008535.1 Pseudomonadales bacterium
ATCCAGAAGTACGCCACGTTGCCGAGCTATTGGCAGGTGAACTCGATCACCCGCCAATTGGTGAAGCTATTAAGCGGAAAACCAATGAGTGTAGCTAGCCCACAAGATAATTTTATCGTCAGCTCGACAGTCGCACTGAAAGATCCAAATCTGCGTAGCGCACTTGGCAAAGCGCAAAAAGGCTTTGTAGAAAAACGCGCCGACGCTATCGCAGCGGCAGGTGACTTCGAAGCCATGCGCGATATGGCTCAAGCCGTCAGGCAAAAAGCGCTTGCCGACCTCGACGTCTATCTACAGCAATTCGAAGCCAATGTTGAAGCAGCCGGCGGCCATGTGTATTGGGCGGAAACCGCAGACGATATGCGTCGCATCGTACTCGACATCTGCGTAAAAAGCGCCGCACAGTATGTTACCAAGGGCAAAAGCATGGTGTCGGAGGAAGTGGGGTTGAATGCCGCGCTGGAAGAAGCTGGACTGACTGTGTTCGAAACCGATTTAGGTGAGTACATTATTCAATTGGCGGAAGAACCTCCTAGTCATATTGTGGCCCCTGCCTTGCACAAAACCCGCCAGCAAATTATCGACCTGTTCAAAAACCACCACGACCTTGGCGACCGCAATCTTGGCGAAATTCAGGCCATTGTCGACGAAGCAAGAATGGTGATTCGAGAGCGCTACTTAAAAGCCGATGTCGGCATTACAGGTGCCAATATGTTGATCGCAGAATCGGGCACAACGGTTATTGTCACCAATGAAGGTAACGGCGACCTGACAGCAAGCTTACCGAAAACACATATCGTAACGGCCAGCATAGAAAAGATTGTACCGACTTGGGATGATGCCAGTAAAATAATGCGCGTGCTGGCGCGCAGTGCTACCGGCCAGGCGATTACTGCCTACACCACGTTTTTTACTGGCGCAAAAGGTGCAGACGATTTCGATGGCCCGGAGAACTTTCACGTCGTGTTGCTAGACAATGGCCGCAGTGAAATGCTCGGCGGGGAATTTCGTGAGATGCTGCAATGTATTCGCTGCGCCGCTTGCATAAACCATTGCCCGGTTTACCAAAGCGTAGGAGGGCACGCTTACAACAGCACTTATCCCGGCCCAATGGGAGCAATTCTAACGCCGCTACTACGTGGCGAAGATCGCGACTATATGCTACCCAATGCCTCTAGCTTATGCGGCCGCTGTGATTCGGTTTGCCCGGTACGAATTCCGCTTAGCGGGCTATTACGAAAGCTGCGCGACAAGCGCCCCTCCAATGGCAAACTCGGCGGCCGAGCGGTATCTTTTTTTAGCTGGTTAGCCTGTCGTCCTAAACTGTATGCATTCGTTACCAACTTAGGCGCACAAAGCCTACGGCTTGCCGCATTGGGTAAAGGTAAACTACGCCGTATGCCTTTGATGTCGAATTGGACGCGCTTTAAAGATCTACCTATACCAGATGGCGGCTCGTTTCAACAGCAGTGGAAGAAGCGGCGTTGATGAGCGAGAAATCACCCAAGCGAGGGCGTGAGGCAATTCTCAAGCGTATCAAACATTCTTTGCGCAATGCCGTCAGCGAGGAAGTTTCACCACAGCCAAAATCAGTTTCGGCCAGTACTGCGGACAGTCTAACTTTGGCAAAAACTTTTACCCTGGCGGCGCAAGCAGGCGGAGCCAGAGTTACGGAGATCGCCAATCTCAATGAGGCTTCCAGTATTATTGTCAAACTGGCATCGACTCGACCCTTGAGCATTGCTCCACAAAAAGAACTCGAAGCATTGCGGTGGAAATCAGAAACTTTAGTACAACTGGAAGACGACTATAAAGGCAAGAACTGTAACGGCCTGGTGGCAGCCGAATCCGCTGTGGCTGAAACAGGTACCGTAGTTGTGTCCACACATGGCTGCCCTAGCGGGCTATTGTTTCTAACCGAGCGGCTTTTCATTGTGCTGCGCACAGCGGATATCAAACCAGACTACGAATCTATCTGGGCCTTGCGCGCAGAACAAAAAAGTGCAGAAAGACCGCGAACCCTGCACTTGATAAGCGGCCCCTCACGCACGGCGGATGTAGAGCAAACTATTCAGATAGGAGCGCATGGTCCGAGGCAACTGGATATCTTGTTGCTTGCCGACTAAATGCAATCACGCATTCGTTAACTGCCAACATCAGATAGAAAACTTTTGATTGCGTCTCGATAATTACGGCTGACTTTGATCTGATCAAATTCACCGAGGTGAAGGAAGAATTCGCCTTTGGTATGTGGCGTGACTTTTTCAATACAGTTGATGTTCACGATAGTAGAGCGATGTACGCGCCTAAACATGGCTGGGTCTAGCTGCTTCAACAGTTCCTTCATGGTATTACGCATAATATGGGTTACGCCGCCCACATGAAGACATACATAGTCGCCGGCGGCATCAATCCACTCAATATCGTCCTGTTTTAGCAGCGTAATAGCGTCTCTATCTTTAACGGCAATTTTTCGCTCTATCCCATCATGTTTGCTAACGTGCTGAGTATGCTCGCAATCTGAACCAGTAACACCTGCAGCTCTCTGTTTAATCTCATCAAGCGCACCAACTATTTTGGTTTTTTGGCCATGATCTTCGCCTATTTCAAAACGTTCCAGTGCATGTCGCACAGCTTGACGAATGCGCTCTTCATCAAGCGGCTTGAGGATATAGTCCACAGCATGAATATCAAATGCCTGCAACGCATATTGTTCGTAGGCCGTTGCGAACACTATAAGAGGCACCATATCGGCTTGCAGTTTTTCAACTACATTAAAGCCATTTATGCCGGGCATTTCGATATCCAAAAACATTAAATCGGGAGCAAGTTCCATTGTTGCATCAATCGCTTGTTTGCCATTGACGCATTCGGCAACAATTTCAATCTCCGCTATTGTATTTAGATGAGAATGTAATAGATCAAGTGCTAGTGGCTCATCATCGACAATGAGAGTTTTTAATTTAGTCATATTTTAAATTCATCGGAAACTCTAAATTCTAGAGTGATTCATACGGAATTCGAATCGTCGTTTTCAGCCCCCCAGACGGCATGGTGCTCAAATCAAAATCATAGTCATCGTCATATTGAGCCTCCAGTCTGTCAGCCGTATTACGTACGCCAACCCCCCTGCCGTTAGAACTCTTAATCTTGCTTTTATCAATTTTTATATCCGACCCTGTATCAGATAATTCCAGTAGCAGGCTTTTCTCTATTACTTTAGCTCTCAAGCTAATCGTGCCACCACTTTCGCTTTGGGAGATCGCATATTTCATGGAGTTTTCAATAAGAGGTTGCAATAACAGACTGGGGACGCCAGCAGATTTCGCCTGCTCATCGATTTGAAAATCCAATGTCAGGCGTTCGCCAAACCGTGTTTTTTCAATTTCAAGATATAGCATTAGCGCACTCACTTCCTTTTCCAGCGCAATTTTCATATCCGGGTTATTGTCTAGCGAGTAACGCAGAAACTTGCTCAATTGCACAATCATGCGTTGCGCTTTTTGCGATTCCTGCAATTGGATTAAAGAGTTAATGACATTGAGGGTATTGCACAAAAAATGGGGATTTAGCTGATACCGCAACATCTTCAATTGTGCATCCTTTGCAATCGCTTGAGCATTCAAACTTTTTAGCTGCTCTTTCCTGGTGACGGCCTCAGCGTTGAGCATTATTTTGTGTTCGGATTGCAGTAACTGATAATAGTTGATTCCGTGAAACAAGCCTGCCCAGCAAAGAAAAATGAAGATACCACCAAAATACCAGCCTCCGAAATCAGCCCACAAACCTTGCTCACCGGACATCCATATAAACGTAATCATTCTGGCTATTGTCCAGACCAAAGCGATTAGCAAAACGGATATCGTGGCAACACAATACCTGAGCGGCAGCGACTTGTCCCACATCCGCATAAAAACCCAGTACAACGGCAATGATAAAAGTAGACCCATCAACCCCTGTAGCACGGTATGTGCAATATAAGACCACGCGTATTGCTCGTACCACAGGGTTAACGTGAAAAAAGTGACTACACAGAGGCCAAGCCAGAACCCCGCCTGCAAAAACCAGAATTGGAATGCGCGACTTTGAGAAATGGCCCTATTTATTGCTGTTATCACTCTGTCAGGCATTGGGTTCTCCGACGAATCGTGACCTCATGGTACACCCTGCTCTTAGCATGGGCCAGCTCTACACCCGCTACTCTCGATCCAATTCGTCTCAGCAGGGGACCGTCTCATCGCATTTATTCTTGTTTATTCTAGTGTTGAGTGTTTATCTATACTGTGATCAAAAATATAAGTCGAGCTAACAGAGTGAGTCATTCCAATACGCACACGCTGTGGTTGACCTTAGTCACAGTTTTGTTATCGAACCTAGTATCACCTGTGTATTCCGCCTCTTCACATTACGAAGGCCGAACCCACTATCTTGCTCCGCTAGCAAAAATAACACCGAATGTAGATGGCGTTGCTGATGAAAGCATATGGAAAAAAGCCAAGTGGCAAGCGATAGACAATCGTTGGCTAGGGCCTGAGTATTCGAACAAGGACTTTAGTGGGCGTTTTAAAGTGGTATGGACGGAAAAGAAATTGTATATCCTGGGTGAATTCGTCGATGATACTCTGCTAGATATTTACCGTAATCCTCTACAGCAATATTGGGACGATGACTGTTTAGAAATATTTTTGGACGAGAATCATTCCGGCGGTGAACATCAATATAACCATAATGCATTTGCGTACCATGTCTCTCTCGATAATCAAGCTATAGATATAGGTACCGATAAAAAGCCTCACAACTATTCCCATCATGTAGATAGTCGCTGGATGCAGCAAGGAAATAAGATTATCTGGGAATTAGGCATCGACATTTACACGGATTCTTATCAGGATGGGTCTGAAAACAACCAACCGGTATCGCTCTCGGCAGGGAAAACAATGGGCCTTATGTTGGCTTATTGCGACAATGACGGCAGTAAACTGCGGGAAAACTTTATTGGCTCAGAATCTGTCCCGGGCGGCGATAAGGATAGAGGTTGGATTGACGCCGGGCTGTTTGGAACGCTACAGCTTGTTGATAAACTTCAGTAGCTTGCTTATCAGGCAGGCAAGCGTTCGGCGTAGAGTACTTGCATCACTAGCTTGGACGTACGATCGACATTAAACAGCCCCCAGTGTTTTTCCGGCTCCAGCGGATGGGGAGAACCTTTCCAGGGCTCATTATACGCCTCGAACACGAAGGTGAGAATCTTCTCTTTCGTGGTCCATTCGAGTAATTGTGCATAATAGCTCGCCTACAAGCCCTCGAAAGCATTGAACCAGAACATGGTCGCTATATGCGATAAAGCGGTTGAACATAAAATGAAATTGGGCTATGGAAAGCATAGAGGATGAGATCTATTTAAACCGGTACCAACTCAGCATCTTCATATCCATCATCATGTTCATTTACCACAATCTTTCCCTTCCGTTGCTCCAATTGCAGGCGAATTTGATGTGCCTTTTCTTCAGTAATGGGGTAGGTAGCAATCATCCATATTGCGATGGCAGAGCACGCCATGGGAATCAGTACATCGAACAGTCGCATCATGAAAATGGTGTCTCCAGACTGATTGCCACCCAGCGCAACATCAAAACCCGTCGCATTGAGTAGAAACCCTCCTGCGGCTAATGCGACTGCCATTCCCAGCTTCACAACCCACCAGTAAATCGAACCGAACATACCTTCGCGGCGCTGGTTGGTTTCTAACTCATCCATGTCGCATACATCGGCGATCATCGAACCCATCAGTGTGAATAGCCCGCCCAAGCCGAAGGCTATCAGGGGAGTTGGCAGAAGAATAAGCAGTGGATTATCGGGCGTGTAGCAAAACCATTTCATTCCATAACCGATAATGGAAATGCTAGTAGCGATGAAAAATGCTCGGCGTTTGCCAATTTTTGTTGAAAGCCATGAAACAATAAATATTGCGCAAAAAGTCGATATTGCTGAAGCCGTACCTGCCCAGCCCGCATATTCCGCCCCCAATGACTGGTCACCGGCAAACACATAATAAATAATCACGTAGTTCTGAAAAGAAGCCACCATCATGAAGCCATTGAAAACGAGAAATGTAGCCGCACACAAGCTGAGAAACGGACGGAATTTAATCGTCGTCACAAAGCCTTTGAAAAAATCGGTTATTCCTGCTGAAGGCTTTTCGGCATCGACTTCTTCTAAATTAGCGTTCTCTTTTGATGATGTAACGCTTGATTGCTCTTCTGCAACTGCTGCAGAAGCCATTTGTGATTTACGTTCGCTTTGCTGATGACGCTCCTTGAGGAATATTGCCGGCAGTATTCCAACACCTATGGTGACGGCAGCAATCAAGATCGCTAGCCAACCGGCCCCTTCAACCAGGTCACCAAATAAAAGCTCATACTGCATAAACCACAAGAACCAGGGGGAAATCAGATAGGCAAGCTGCCCCATAAAATTTTGCACTGCCATTAAGCGCGTTCGCTCGTGATAGTCGGGCGTGAGCTCATAACCCAGTGCCACCCATGGCGTTGCAAAAACCGTATAGGAAAGATAGAAAATCAACGAACCAATCAGGAAAAACCAAAAATAGAACATTTCACTTTGGCCCCGAGGTAGCTGCCACAGCAACGCAAAGACCACCCCCACAGCGATCGCACCAAAGAAAATATAAGGTCTACGGCGCCCCCACTTTGATTTTGTGTGATCCGATATATAGCCCATTAGCGGATCAGTAAACGCATCTAATAAGCGAGGCAGTGCACCCAATAGTCCTACTAACGCTGGGTTCATGCCCAATCCCAGGTTAAGGACGATGGCCATTCCACCAATTGCCGCCGCAAGCAGATTATTGACAAATGCACCCGTGCCATAAATTATCTTATGGGGGATTGAAATCCTGTCTTCGAGGGCCGTTTCATAGTGCTGGTGTTGGCTCATAAGCCTGGACTCCAGAGCGATATCCCGTACATTCTTCCATACGAAATGGAGTCAAAAAATACGAAAAACTGTTCGAGACTACAGAAATCTACCCGTCAGACAAGCCAAATGCGGCGAATAGTGACTCTGATCCGATAAGGCGGCCCCGCCAATTAAATATTTTTGGTAGTCTCTAGGCTACGGTTAAACTCGGCTTGGGCAGCTATGCACCCTTCACTTCAAGACCCAGCAATAAAGAAAAGAGCTTTGGATTTGCTATCCAGAATGACGCTGGACCAGAAAATTGGGCAAATGACTCAATCCGAACGTATTGCTTGTACACCGGAAGAGGTAAAAAATTACCATTTAGGGTCAGTATTAAGTGGCGGCGGCTCCGCCCCTGGAGAAAATCTAGCCGCAGACTGGGTCACAATGAATGATGACTATTGGGCAGCCTCCATGGAGGAAGATGAAAATCACCTGGCCATTCCAGTTATCTACGGTGTCGATGCCATTCACGGCCACAATAACGTCAGGGGCGCAACGGTTTTCCCGCAAAATATTGGCTTGGGCGCCGCAAATGACCCCGATCTTTTACAACTCATTGCCCAGATCACTGCTAGGGAGATTCTCGCTACGGGTGTAGATTGGGCCTTTGCTCCCACCCTGGCGGTTGCGCGCGACAACCATTGGGGCCGCACCTACGAAAGTTATTCCGAAGACCCTGCCATTGTTTCATCCTACTCAGGTAGAGTCGTTAAAGGCTTACAGGGCGATTTAGGCACGGATAGTATTGTAGCTTGCGTTAAACATTGGGTTGGCGATGGCGGCACTAGCCATGGCATTGATCAAGGTGAAACGACGCTGAGCTGGGATGAACTCGAACGTGTTCATATCTCGCCTTACTACCCTGCCCTTGATGCAGGAGCACTAACGGTGATGGCGTCTTTCAATAGCTGGAACGGTGACAAATGCCATGGCCATAAATACTTGCTCACTGACGTTTTAAAAAATCAGATGGCGTTTGACGGTTATATTATTTCGGACTGGGACGGTATTGATTACTTATCGAATGATTATTATTTAGCTGTAGCCGAGGGAGTCAACGCGGGTATCGATATGTTTATGGTGCCGGAAAACTGGAAGCCGTTTATTGA
>JBPCXM010000385.1:0-3846 GCA_051008535.1 Pseudomonadales bacterium
AACCGCAAAGCTGGCTCGTGGTTTTTTCTGGGAGAGATTTATACCGACCTGCCGCTCCCCGTTGACGCGCCGCACGCCAGCAAACACTGTGGCAGTTGTCATGCTTGCATCGACATTTGTCCCACAAAGGCATTCGTGAAACCCTATGTGCTGGATGCGCGGCGTTGCGTTTCTTACCTCACCATAGAATCGAGAGAGCCAATTCCGCTGGAACTGCGGCCGTTAATGGGCAACCGCGTGTTTGGTTGCGATGACTGCCAACTGGTATGCCCATGGAACAGCTTCGCCAAAGCCACGCCGGAGAAAGATTTCAAACCGCGCCATGGTTTGCAAAACAGTGATCTTCTGGATTTGTTTAACTGGAGTGAGGAAAAATATTTACAATATACTGAAGGCTCCGCAATACGCCGCATCGGTTACGAATGCTGGCTGCGCAACCTGGCGGTGGGCTTGGGGAATGCAAATTACAGCGCAGAAAATGTTCAGAGCCTGACTGCGCGGCTTGCTTATCCATCGGAATTGGTTCGTGAACATGTTGTCTGGGCCTTGCAAGAACAGAGAAAAAAGCAGAGATCTTAGCGCCATCGAAAATCGCAATCCAATTCACTGGTCCAGTCGTATTATCTTTGCTAGCCTTTACGTGCGCATCGCTGACATACCATCTGGGCTGGGTTTGCCGCGCACAATAGCCGGCTTCATGACATCTTCGATCAACAACAGAGAATTTTTTCCAGTGCGAATCGCGATATTTACCCTGCTGTTGCTGACCAGTTTCTCTTCGCTGGCGCACGAGAGCGAAGATGACTCCATTGAGAACGTGATCGTCAATGGCCATCGACATAATACGATTGGCGACAGCCTGACGGCATCGGAAGGCATCATCGGCAGCGCCGAGATTGAAAGCCGGCCAACTCTACGCGGTGGCGAAATTCTTGAGTCAGTGCCGGGTATGGTCGTCACTCAACACAGCGGCTCCGGCAAGGCGAATCAGTATTTTCTGCGCGGCTTTAATCTGGACCACGGCACGGATTTTAGTACTGCCATCGACGACATGCCGGTTAACATGCGCACCCACGGCCACGGCCAGGGTTACACCGACCTCAATTTCATCGTACCCGAGCTTATCAACGACATCGGCTTCCGCAAAGGCCCCTACTACGCCGAGGTTGGCGATTTTTCCGGCGCGGGCGCAGCGGCTTTCAACTTAAAAAACACGCTGCAATCGAACCTGCTCACACTGCAGCTTGGCGAGGATAACTTCCAGCGCTTGCTCAGCGCTAATAGTTTCAAAGCGGGTGCGGGCAACTTGTTGTTTGCGGTGGAAGCGCAATTTTACGATGGACCCTGGGAAGACATCAGCGAAGATGTTGAAAAGCTCAACGTATTGGGCCGCTACACAGACAAACTTGCCGCGGGCCAACTCAGCGTGACCGTCATGGCCTACGATAATAGCTGGAATTCTGCGGATCAAATTCCCGAGCGCGCCGTGCGGCAGCGGCTGATCGACCGCCTTGGGTCGCTGGACACCGACGTTGGTGGCGCTTCCAGTCGTTACAGCCTATCTGCCAACTGGCGCAGCGAACAGTGGCGCGCCGGTGTGTACGCGATACGATCAGACCTCGAACTATTTTCAAACTTTACCTATTTGCTTGACGACCCGTTAAACGGCGATCAATTCGAGCAAGCAGACCAGCGCGATGTGTTTGGCGGAAGCGTCAAGCGCAGCTGGAAAAATCAGCTTGCAGGTAAACAAATGACCCAACTAGTGGGTGCCGAGTTTAGATACGACGATATCGACGAGGTCGCTTTATACAAAACGCTAGCAGGAAGACGCCTGGCCACAGTCAGAGAAGACAGCGTCGGTGAGGGCTCCGTTGGTTTGTTTGCGCAGACGGAAATCGTTCTCACACCAAAACTAACGCTCAATGCCGGTGCGCGCTACGACTACTACGATGTTGACGTCGATAGCGAATTCGCCGCTAACAGCGGTACCGCAGACGATGACCTGGTCAGCATTAAGGGTGGAATCTCCTACGCATTCGCCGAGAGACTGGCGGCTTACGTGAACGCCGGTACCGGGTTTCATTCCAACGATGCCCGCGGGGCAACCATTAACATCGATCCGGTTAGCGGCGAGGCGGCAGAGACGGTCGATTTGCTGGTTCAATCCGAGGGTGCTGAAGTGGGACTGAAGTTTTATGATGCGCTCAATTTTAATGTCTCAACGGCACTCTGGTATCTTGAACTTGATTCTGAACTGCTGTTCGTCGGCGATGCGGGCAACACCGAAGCCAGCCGCGCGTCGAAACGCTACGGCCTTGAAGTAGCCGCTTACTACTGGCTGAACGACGTGTGGAGCTTCGACCTTGAGCTGGCATGGTCGCGGTCGAAGTTCACAGAAGAAGCGCCCGGCGAAGGGGAAGATATTGAAGGATCGGTGCCGTTCGTTGCCAGCGCCGGTGTTAGCTATGCACCAGCGACCGATGGCTGGCATGGCGCGCTGCGCTATCGCCATTTCGGCGCGCGAACGTTGGACAGCTTCGACACAGTCGACGCCGATGCAACCAGCGTTGTCAACCTTGGGGTAGGTTACCGGTTCCGCAAATTCAATATCGGTATAGACCTATTAAACCTGCTCGACAGCGACGATCACGATATCGACTATTTTTATTCATCAAGATTGGCCGGTGAACCGGCCGAAGGCGTGGAGGATATTCACTACCATCCGGTGGAACCCAGAACGTTAAGGCTGGAAGTGAGTTTTTCCTATTAGGGCCTGTTAACACTAATTGAAATGTCGCTGTTGTGCCACGGCTACAGCGCGAAAAAATGTTCCCGGTAGTATGCCAACTCGGCAATGGAATCACGAATATCATCCATCGCCAGATGCGAACCTTTTTTGCTGAAGCCGGGCAAAATATCCGGTTTCCAACGCACGGCGAGTTCCTTTATCGAGCTGACATCCAGGTTACGGTAGTGGAAGAACGCTTCCAGCTCAGGCATATAGTTGGCCAGAAAACGGCGGTCCTGGCAGATACTATTGCCGCACATGGGCGACTCGCTAACGGCGAGATGCTGGCAGAGAAACTGCAGCGTTTGCTGCTCGGCTTCGCGGGCGCTAATTTTACTTTCCAGCACGCGCTGGGTGAGTCCCGAGCCACCGTGTTGACGGGTGTTCCATTCATCCATGCCGGCCATCATTGCTTCGCTTTGCTGTATTGCCAGCATTGGCCCTTCAGCAACAACATTTAAGTCGGCATCGGTAACGATGGTCGCGATCTCGATGATCACGTCATTGGCCGGCTCAAGGCCGGTCATTTCCAGGTCGATCCAGATCAGTTTTCCCTTGTTCTTCATGCACTCGATTCCACTATTCGCTTGTTGAGTTGGATTGTAGCAAAATAAGCGCCCCCATAAGTCAGCGCAACACATGGCGAAACGCAAACTCAGCAAGCAACAACGCACGCGCGTTGAAAATCAGCAACGTGCTGCGCAAGACGCGGAAGGCCAGCAACGCGGCCTGGTGATTGCCAATTTCGGCAAGCAAGCCGCAGTCGAGGGAATGGACGAGCAACAGATTACGCGCTGCGATGTGCGCCCCAAGATAGACAGCCTGGTCGCCGGCGACCGCATTAGCTGGCAAAAAAAAGCCGACGGCGGGCTGGTAACCTCGCTGCTACCGCGTACCAATCAGCTGGCACGGC
This sequence comes from Pseudomonadales bacterium, assembly GCA_051008535.1. Lineage (GTDB taxonomy): Bacteria > Pseudomonadota > Gammaproteobacteria > Pseudomonadales > JAUIET01 > JBBKXJ01. Next base: position 3,705 of record JBPCXM010000385.1, read on the forward strand.
CCGACAGCCGTGGCCAACTCAAACCGGTAGCGGCGAATATTGACCACGCCGTGCTGGTGATCGCAACACAGCCGCAGCCGTTCAGCAATTTGATCGACCGTTATCTCGCCGCGATTGAGTTGTCTAACATACAGCCCTTGCT
>JBPCXM010000386.1:0-3597 GCA_051008535.1 Pseudomonadales bacterium
TGCCAGACCGTATCGCGCCTTCGACGTTCAGTGCGCGCCGAGATTGGAATGTGAGCGTGGGCCATGATCGGTCGTAGGCCAGCACCGCGAGTTGTGGCTGAGCGTTTACTGCCACTGGATGCCCGACCGCATCGAGCAATGCCAAGTCGTCCGCGGAATCGGAATAGAACCAGGCATCGTGCAAAGACTGACCGGTACGGCGCGCCACCCTTCGTCCGGCGTTGGCCTTGCCTTCACCAAAGCAGGGCTTGCCCCGCAAGCGACCCGTCAAGCGACCGCCGCGCGCGCCAAGTTCGGTGCAGCACACGTCGTCAAAGCCAAGAAAATCGGCTACTGGCTGCGCCTGAAAGCGGGTTGCAGATGTCACCATCACCAGACGATGACCCAAGCGGCGGTGGGCTTCGACCAACTGGCGCGCTTCCCGGTAGAGCGATGCCTGCAAGTGTTTTTGAAATACCTCCTGAGCAAAGTCCATTACCACGGCGCTTTCGAGGCCTTGCAAATCTGCCGCTACTTGTTCCAGCAATTGTTTAAACTCAATCCGCTGCAATCCGTATTCGACAAATTGCCGCAAATGCGCGGCCAGCCCGCGAGTAGTGACCAGGCCCTGACGAGCGCGCTCAAATACGAAGGCATGAAAGGAATAACCAGCGATCAGCGTGCGATCGAGATCGAACATCACAAGCCTGCCGGGTGCATGTGTGGATTTTTCAAGTTGGTCCAGGTAATTGTTGAAACTGAATTCTGTGCTCATTGGTGGTCCTGCAATTGGAAGTCTCTGGTTTACGCTTGGAACTTATTGCACCACCAATCAAAGCAAAGACCATGCCGCAGGTTTTTCGAGAAAAACACCCGAATACCTTACTCGACTCGAAAAGTTTTGCTTTATCGTGGTGCAGAGCGCACTAAGTTAGATCGAAGAGGAGATGATACGGCAACAATGTTACCACTTTACGACGGTGATACCATTGGTAATAGTTCCGGGGAGTGCATTAAGAATCAGATTGCCGACTCGTCGGGGAGCAAGAATCCCCTATATTTATCGGGTCTATTGCAATACCCTGAGCCTCTCCCCCATCGGCGGAACTTCTTCTGGGTCGATATAAACATCCAGCACGGTCGGTTTGCTGGCGTTCAATATTGCGGCGAAGTCAATCTTGCCAAGATCGTCTGGTGTTTTAACGCTAATGCCGTTGGCACCCATCGCGATCGCTACCGTGGCAAAATCAACCGCCGGCAGCTGCTGTCCAATCTGCTCGCCACCACCTAACCGTTGTCCGTGTTTGACCATACCTAGTGACTGATCATTCAACACGATGAAGAGAACCGGCAGACTTTGTTCAACGGCAACGGTCAGTTCCTGGCCGCTCATTAACATGCTGCCGTCGCCGGTAATGCATACCGTCGGTGCCTTGCGACTGCCTAGCGAAGTGCCTACGCTGGCGCCAATCGCCCAGGCCATTGAGCCGTAGCCCATGGCGGTACGCACATTGCCAATGAATTTACGTTGCAGATAGTGCAGGCCCCAACACCAGGCATTGCCCGCGTCTAACAGAAAACGGGTATGATTCGGCAGAACATGCGCCAAATCGTGCATCAGGCGCTGCGGCTTTAGAGGCACTGCGTCGGACAAACACAACTCGGCATTGTCGTATGTCAGTTGTGGGGGGAGATGGTCGAGCAAAGGTAATGTCCCGGGTTTGTCGCCAGGAAGTTCGTCTCCGGTAGCATTGAGCACGCCTGCAGCAGGCTGATTTGCAGCTATCAACTGCAGCAAATTGCGAAACACTGCTTTAAGATTGCCAAACACATGCATGTAAGCCATCGGCGAATGAGTAAATTTTTCGGCACAGTTTTCGATGTGAATGAGTCTGTCATTTAAAATCGCACTGTCCCAGCCTGAGGTCGCAATTTCTCCCAGCCCGGTGCCGATGGCGATAACATTGTCGACGTCGGTTCTTGCCAGCGCTGCGCTTGCGCTGGCGTGACCCGCCCAACCAAACACACCACGGTATTGCGGATGCCAAGCATCAACCCATTGTTTGCCTGCCGGTGTCGTGACAATCAACGCGTTTACCGTCTCGGCAAGCTGCATAATTTCTTCAATAGCTTCGCCACAGCTATCGCCGATTAAAAAAACCAATTGGCGCTGCGCCTTCAAACTCGCAACCATTTCTGCACCCAGTTGCGCCACCGCCTGCTCGTCAACAGCGACCGGAGAACGCAGTTGAGTAGCAACATTAAAAAACGTTGGCGTGTGTTCTATGTGGCCTTTCAGTATGTCCAACGGAATACTTAGATGCACCGGCCCGCGTGGATGGCTAAAGGCATTGACCAAAGCGCTGATCAACTTGCTTTCCAACTGCGAAGGGTGCGATACCAACGAGTTGTAACGCGTGCAGCACTGAAACATGCCGACCACATCAATCGCATCGCCAGACGATTCTTGCAGCCCCATGCGACCAAAACTGGGCAGCGCCGTTTGCGGCGTAATGACCAGCATTGGAATGCGGTCGGCGTAGGCAGAGGCAACACCGGTTAGCAAGTTGGTGCTGCCAGGTCCCGTAGTCCCGCAGCAAACGGCAAGTTTTCCGGTTTCTCGTGCATAGCCGTCGGCCATAAACGCTGCACCTGCTTCATGACGTGCAAATACGGGTGCCGGGCCTTGCTGTAAGCGATTATTTTTCCGCGCCAATGCGCGCTTGCCGTAGTCCACCGCGGCCAAACCGCCGCCACTTTGCCGGCGTGCCAGGGCATCGAAAAACGGCTCGATCGCGCCGCCTTGAATGCCAAAAACATACTCAACCCCGATGCGCGCCAGATATTCAACAATAAGGTCTGAATAGGTGTGCTGTGCCACTGCAGGCAGATTTTGCTGAATGCCATTGTGCAGCGCTTTAGCAGCGCCATTCATATTGGTCATTGATTACTCCATGTTATAAACACCCATGGATTGCCGAACGCGGGAAAATCGTGTTAGTTTGACTTAGAGTATTTAGCTGGAAATACGATTACTGCAGGTCGGCGCATGGTATATATGAAGCGTAGACCAGTCTTGTAAATTGGTTGGGTTTTAACAGGATTAGACAATCGAAAGACGACGGTCGTATAGAGGATGAATGGAGACTTTGCTTAGATCGACCGCCACAAAGACGCAGCGACGAGACACAGCCATATTATAATACAGCTGCGCCCTACGCAGTCGTCGCCGCTAGGGTTGCCCGCTGCCCGAGAAGCGTAACTTAACTACGACTACCCTTCATCAGATCGCGCACCTTGTCCGCCAGCGTTAAATGCTTCAGATCGGTAAATTCGCCGGCATCAAGAAATATACCGGTGCAGTTTGGGCACGATTCGAGCCAGATATGTGGTTGTTCCTGATCCGAAAACATAGTCATTTTACCGCCGCATTCCGGACAGTCGATATCTTCCAACTTATCGTATTTCTTACCAACACTGGGATCGCCAACGTCAAGCACCGCATCCGCCATCCATTCATCGCGCATTTCAGCTAGTACGCTAGGCTTACAGAAGAGGCCCTTACAATTAGTACAACGCTGGATTGTGATTTTCGCGCCGTAGGTTTTATCTTCCATG
>JBPCXM010000387.1:0-11179 GCA_051008535.1 Pseudomonadales bacterium
TGCAGCGCACCATCCGTGTCCTCGATACGACGGGGCACGGTCGGCGGAACGAGTTCCGTGCCTAGCAACTCATCCAGCGCATGCGCGGCCAGCTCCATGGCATCGGGGCGGCCGCGTTTGGTTGGGTAAAACAAAGTGCGAATCGATCTACCCTCGTGCTCGATGATCACGTCCCACTGTTTACTATCGCCAGAGCGCTCGACGGAGCCGATGGCGCCAGTCGCCAGCGCTGTTTCGATGTCCGAATTACTCAATCCGTAAGCGACCGGGCGTCCGTCGATTGCCGGCGCGATGCGCTCTTTGGGATTAAGATATTGGACTTGCATCTTCTTGCCCTGCTCCAACACCAGCGCTGCCGGACGGCCTTTATAGTAGCTTACCAACATGCCTGTATCGGTCATAACAACACGTCCATCCCGAATGACGTGTACGCTCCTGTCCTCCGTAGGTGTGTGACCAACGATGAGGCGGCTGACGCCGAGGCGTTTCAAGTAGGCGTCGAGTATTGGACGCTCGAGAATATCCCGGCAGTAAACCGAACCTCGGTACCAGAAAGGGTTCTCACCTTGATTCACCAACGCAGAGCTCAGCTCGCCAAGCTCAGTGACTAATGCCTCGATCTCTCCATTGCCTTCGATTTTTTCGCAACTAACTGCCCGCTCTTCGACACAGGCGGACGGGTCTTCCAGGATTCCGTTCTGCCCTAGTTCCAGGGCTCGGTCGGGCTCGTCATCGGGGAGTACGCCTACATCCACGAGCTGGCGCCATACTGTGAGATAGCGGCTTAGGTCATTGCTGAAACTCTGGTTCAGCCGTGCCGGGGCAAATTTGCTGGTAAGCTCCGGCAGCCCGCCGTGTACAAATACAGAATCGTTCACGACAACCATGGTGGGCAGCGATAGCAACCAGCGGCCATAGCGGCCGCCGGGGCGAAATGCGGCGCGGTGGCCAAAATAGCCTGGGGGAAAGCGTTGCGTGAAGGCTGCGTCCAGCGCTGCGGCATTCATAGTCGTGTTATTGGCCGCGAAACGTTCGCGCGCTCGGGTCCGGTCTTGTGGGACTTCGTCGTCGGCGAAGGCAGCGTACTCCGAGTCTGAGACGTAGCGCAGGTCCCCGATCAGATTCATGTGTTCGTGATTTCCCAGCACAACGTGTACACGGCCACCGGCTGCGGCCGCTTCGACCTCTAGCCGCATCAGCAGTTCCATGACGGAACGGGATTCGGCACCGCGATCGAGCAGGTCACCCAAGCTCACAAGGTGAGTTTTACCGCCCGCCCATGCTAGTGATTCGTCGATTACATCGGTGGCCTGCAACAGTCCGATCAGCTCCGGGTAGGCGCCATGGATATCCGCTACCACAACGACGCGTTCGACAGATTCCCAGCGCCAGTCTTCGCCCGCGTCCTTGGTTTTTACGGTGGCGCTAGCTGCGAGTGCCAGCGTAAGCAGAATTCCGCTCAGCAGTACAGAGATTCTTGTGTTCATGCTTTTTCCATCTGTCCCAAGAATTTAATCTGAAGGTAAAATGTTAGTTGCGTAGGATAGAAAATATACGCGGATTCAACGTGTAATGGTCACATAGTCCAGAATAGTGCCCTTGTCGTCAACAAAGCGCGCCGTCAGTTCGTTAGCGGATGCGTCAACGACCACTGAGCCCAACACCGCCAAACCGTGGCGTCCTTCAGGATCGTTGGCTTGCACGCTGTGCGCGGGATGATCTAGCTTGCCGCCGCGCAGGCTAACGTGCCCGCCGCTGCCGGCAACCGTGTATACTACTTTGTCATCCGCCCTGCTGCCGGTGCTGATTTGTGCGTAAGTCTCCGCGTCCCGGCCGGAAGCGGGTTCCCCCGCCGCGTTTAACTCGGCATGCGCCGCTGGATCGAAGGTGTCAGCGTCGCCAGTATGCCCGGTAAGATAATATGAGCGCTCGTACGAGTGGCTATGGCCGCTGTACACCAGGTCGACGCCGTAATCTTCAAAAACCGGTGTGAATTCCTCGCGCATATCGACAATCGGCGTATCGATACCGCCTTTTTTTGCGGGTTTGGCGTCGGAGTCGTGGCTGCCTTTGGTGTAGGGGGGATGATGAAAAATAACGATTGTCCAGTCTAGACTATTGTTTGACAAGTCTTCGACCAACCATTTGCGCATGGTCATGCGCTGTTGCTCATCGCGCGCCGAAAGCTGCGAATCCAGACTGACGACATGCACATTGCCGTAATCAAACGAGTAATATTGCTCGGTACCACTGGCCACACCACCCACTTCGCCCTTGCTTGGAAGGGTGAAGATATCGAGATATGGTACGCGCGTGGGGGTCGCTTCTTTTTCTGCAATATACGAGTTTGGATCCGACGACTTGCTGACCCCACCAATAAAAATCTCACCATAGGGGGGCATGTGGATGGTAGCAGCGCCCATTTCGTGATTGCCGATGGTGGGCCATAGTGGCGAATGAGTCAGAATGCTTGGATAGAGCTCAAACACCGCCGCTTGCCATTGGGCGTCGGTTCCTTCGTTGTAAGCATTGTCGCCCAGCAGCAGAAACAGGTCGATGGGCTCGTTTCCATGCGTGGCGTTGTAGCTCAGAAAGCCATCTTTAACCGCAGCGGCCTCGCCCGCGTGTTGGTGTTCGCCGGTTAACGGATTGATCATGGTTGCGGTACCGGAATCGCCGACAATCCAGATATGGGTATTACCGTCTTTGGGTACCTTGTTGGCTGCGGGCGCCGTATGAAAGCGCTGCGTTTCAGCTATTGTGCTGCCTACGGAATAATAATAATTAGTGTCTGGGGCCAGATCGGTGAAGCGCGCTTCTTTATGATTCCCGTCGGTGCCGGCCGCTTTAACGCATTGCCGGCGTTTGTGTAAGTCTTCAAATTTTTCGCTATAACAGGCTGCCTCTGCCACGCCACGCCATTTAACAATGGTGCTATCGCTCGCCACTTGCTGCAAAAAAAGGCGTTCTGGTTTGGGCTCGAAAATGACCGGCGTCGGCTGATCTTCTTTGTTAGAACCTGCATCGCAGCCGGCGAGCAGTGTGAAGAGCAGCGATAAGACAAGCAATTGATAGTGGTTGAGCATCTGGATATTCCCTGGTTTTATGATTTGTTTTGCGGCGTCACTTTAATGGAGCGCAGCACACTATGGAAGAGCGTAACGCTATTTACCCCGCCGTACCCCACGAGTAAAAATACGCAGACTGTCGGCGATTTGCTGGTCCAATTCGTCCGCCTCCCAGCAGGTTTGAAAGTGGTCGATAATCAGGGTGGCTAGGCCGTGCACCATCGCCCAGGCGGCGCGCGCCAGGCGCACCGGATCTTCCTGTACAAACACCTGTTGTTCAATACCGCGCCGCATAATCATGCTGATGTTGGCGAATGCTTGGTCCCTCGCGTCACCAAGCTCCTCCAGCCCTTCTTGCGGTTCGGGCCTTGGGCCAAACATCAGCTTGAACAGTTCGGGATTGTCGCGCGCGTAACGAACATAGGTTTGACCAGCACCAATCAACATGGCTTCCGGATCGTGGCCAGCCGCTTTGAGCGCCTGCTGAGTACAAGCAGTGAGTTCAGTGAAGCCCTGCGCTGCCAAGGCCGCCAGCAGCGCAGGTTTATCGCCAAAATGGCGGTAAGGCGCTGTTTGTGATACGCCAATTTCGCGTGCAAGCGCCCGTAAACTAAGGTTTTCTTTGCCTTTCTCTCGCAAGTCTCGCTTCGCAGCGGCGAGCAGTTCATGGCGTAGGTTGCCGTGATGGTAGCTGCTTTGTTGATCCGAATTCATGTTGTCTCCGTAATAAAACCATAATTATGTTGACACCGATAACATATTTTGTCTAGTATGTTTACACTGAAAACATTCAGTAAGTTTGCTTCGAGGAATTTGTCATGAATATTCGTATCTTGGGTGTCACTGCCGCTACTGGTCTAACCGCTACCGTGACTTATTTAGTGTTGTTTCTTAGTGATGTCTTCCTTTTCCAGCACGCGGTGGCTCGTGCGGATACCCACCAGGTGCCAGTGACGACGGTCAAAGTCCAGCAGGAACGCCGCGTAGTGCCGGTGTATAGCAGTGGCAAGATGGCGAACAAAAGCGAGTTTCGCCTGGGATTTAAGACAGCAGGCATTATTAACACTATTGCAGTGGAAGAAGGGCAGCAGGTCGAAGCGGGTCAGGTGCTGGCAACGCTGAACCTCAAAGAAGTTAACGCACGGCTAGCGTCAGCAAAAACGCAACAGCAAAAAGCGCTGCGGGACTACCAGCGGCTGGAAAAGATTTATCAGCAAAAAGTGATTACTCTCGAGCAGCTGCAAAATGCCCGCTCGACACTGCAGCTTGCCGAAGCAGAATTACAGATAGCGCAGTTCAATCAGCAATATTCGACCATAACGGCGCCCAGTACGGGGCGAGTACTCAAGCGACTCGCCGAGTCCGACGAATTGATCGCGGCGGGAGAGCCTGTATTTTTGCTGGCCGCCGACTCAAGGGGCTGGGTCGTCAGAGTCGGTCTGGCCGACAGGGATATTGTGCGCTTGCAGCTCGGTGATAGCGCAACTCTAGCGCTGGATGCATTTCCCGGCGCCGTTCTTAACGGCGAAGTCAGTGAAATTGCCGCAGTGGCGAACGAGCAAACCGGCGTATTCGAAGTAGAGCTAGCTGTTATCGACCCGCCAGCGCAATTGCGCTCTGGATTCATTGTCCGCGTTAATATTGCGCCCAGCCTGATCGATCCGCTGATTTATTTGCCGCTGGAATCAATTGTTGCCGGCTCGACGAACCGCGGCGAAATTTACGTCTACGACCCGCAATCCTCGCAGGTGCAAAAACGAGTTGTTGGCATTGCTTATCTGTCAAATGACGAAGTGGCGATAAGCGCAGGTTTGGGCGAGCAAGAACAGGTGGTGGCGAAAGGTGCGGCGTATCTCAGGGATGGCATGCAGGTGATGCGAATTGATGTTAAAAAGGAAGGCGCTTCATGAGACTGCCACAATTTGCCATCAACAATCGCCAGTTCACGCTGGTCGTGGTGGGTATGCTGGCCTTGTTGGGTTTGCTGTCGTTTCTGACCATGCCGCGTTCGGAAGACCCACAGTTTAATTTTCCGTTTACCACTGTCGTGGCGGTTTATCCCGGTACCAGCCTGCTGGATATGGAAAAATTGGTTGCTGAACCCATCGAGGAGGCGATCAACGAGCTGGACGATGTGAAGGACATCGAAACCGATATCGTCAATGGTCTGGTCACTGTCAACGTGGAGTTCCTGTACGGTAGCGATCCCGACGAAAAATATGACGATGTCGTGCAGGCCGTTGCTAGCGTTCGCGACGAATTGCCCGCCGGCCTGGTGCGCCTGGACGCGGAAAAAATATCACCAAGCAATGTGAATATTTTGCAGGTGGCCTTGGTCTCTGAAACCGAAAATTATGGTGAACTGAAACGCCAGGCGGAGAAGCTGGAAAAGCGTTTCGAACGTGTTGACGGCGTTAAGAAAGCCGAGGTTTGGGCGATTCCCCCGCAAGAAGTGCAGATCAAAGCCGATCTGGAAAAAATGCTCGAACTGGGTATCTCGTTCGAAGACATGGTTGCCGCGGTGCAGCAAACGGCCGCCAATATCCCGGGCGGCCATGTTGATGCCGGCGGCAAGCGCTTAAGTGTGACCACCAGTGGTAATTACACCTCGTTACTGCAAATAAAAGAAACGGTTCTGCGTGGCGCTGCCGACCACGTCATTTATCTGCGTGATGTAGCGAGTGTCAGCCGGGCCGATGGTATTGCCACCCACTTGGCACGCTTGAATGGCAGACGCGCCGTTTTCGTCACCGCGATGCAACGCGAAGGTAGCAATATCTTCGCTGTAATGGCTTCGTTACGGCAACAGCTTGATGAATTCACGCCGGACCTGCCGGCTACAATAAGCACCGAAGTTGCGTTTAACCAGGCACTTAGCGTGGCTAAGCAAGTGAATGGCTTTTTTATCAATTTGCTGCAAGGACTGATTGCGGTTGGCATCGTCGTTATGCTGGCTTTGGGTTTCAGAGCAGCTGGCATCGTCATGGTAGCCATTCCTTTATCGCTGTTGATCGGTATAGGCGTAGTAGACGTGAGCGGTTTTGCCCTGCAGCAGATGAGCATCGTCGGGCTGGTGATTGTAATGGGCCTGCTGGTTGACAATGCCATCGTTGTCACAGAAAACAGCAAGCGCTATCTGGCCGCCGGTTATTCTCGCGTCCAAGCCGCCCTGAAGGGGGCGCAGGAAGTTGCCCCAGCCGTTACCAGCGGCACACTGACCACGGTGCTTGCCTTTCTGCCGATTGCCCTACTGCCCAATAACACCGGTACGTTTTTGCGCTCCATGCCGGTGACCGTGATTGTTACCCTGTTTGCGTCGTTGTTGGTTGCGCTGGCGGCGACGCCATTGCTGAGTAGTCGCTATCTTAAGCTCAGTACTCGCGACCAGAGTTCGTCATTCGAAGCGTTTAACCAGCGCTACTTCGCGCCGCTGGTCCAAACGGTACTGGTGCATCCTGTCCGGGCGCTTGGGGCGGCGCTGATAGTCCTGTTGTTAAGTGTTGCGCTGTTCCCCCTCGTTGGTGTCAGCATGTTTCCAGACTCAGACAAGCAGCAATTTTTGGTTGATATTGATCTGCCGGCCGGCAGCAACTTGCAGGAAACCAATCGGGTGACTGCCAAAGTGGAAGCGTTGTTGGAAAGTTACCCCGACGTAAGTACGGTTGCAACCAATGTGGGGCGTGGCAATCCCAGAATCTATTACAACGAAATTCCGCGCAACGAAAGCCCCGCTTTCGCCCAATTATTTGTACAGTTAAATAGCGAAAACGAGCGGCGCACACGGGCTATAGTTAGTGATTTGCGGGAAAAAACCCGCAAGTTGCCGGGCGCGCGCGTGCGAGTGGGCATGTTTAGTAATGGTCCACCCATCGACGCACCCATCGCTATTCGTCTGGTCGCTGACGAGCTGGATAAGCTGCGCGAGGCCGCCTATACGGTAGAAGAAATATTTCGCGGCGCCGACGGTACGATCAATGTGGATAATCCCATCGGCCTCGACAAGCTGGATTTGCACGTTGCGATAAATCGTGAAAAAGCGGCGATGCTCGGCGTATCACTGGAAACAGTCGATCGCGTAGTGCGCGCCAGTCTGGTAGGTATGCCGTTGAGTAATTACCGTGATGCGCTGGGTGATGAGTATGATATCAGTATCAGTCTTGCCGGTTCAGACACGCCCTCAATGCGCGACTTCGATCATATTATGGTAGGCACTGCCGCTGGCGCACAAGTGCCGCTGCGACAACTTGCTACGCTGGAGTTGCGCACCGAGTTCGAGCGTTTTCAGCATCAGGATTTAGAACGCGCTGCCTTGGTTACGTCCGATGTGCTGCCAGATTTCCAAGTCACCAAGGTTACCGATAGTATTATAAGAGCCTTAAATGACGTGGTGTTGCCTAGCGGCGTAAGGTTTGAAATTTCCGGTGAGCAGCAAAGCCGCAGCGAATCGTTCGCAGGCGTTTTGCAGGCTCTGATCATTGCAGTGCTGGGAATATTCGCCGTGCTGGTATTGCAGTTTCGCTCATTTATCCAGCCGCTGATTGTGTTTATCGCTTTGCCGTTTGCGTTTACTGGCGCGATTCTGGCGCTGTTTCTATCCGGCAATACCTTTTCCTTTATGGCTTTTATTGGCCTCACCAGCCTGATGGGAATTGTCGTCAATAATTCGATTATTCTGGTTGACTATACCAACCGCTTGGTGAGCGAGGGTGAAGCCGTCTTGGCTGCTGTCTCATCTGCCGCCATCACTCGTTGCAGGCCAATCATCATTACCACGTTAACGACCATTTGCAGCCTGTTGCCGATGACATTGCAAGGCAGTTCAATGTACGCGCCGTTGGGTTGGGTCATTATTGGTGGCTTGCTGGTGTCTACCTTTGTTTCGTTGTTAGTGGTGCCGGCTTTGTATGTGCTGTTGACTCCGCGCGAGCGAGTGGAAAGTGCGCAAAGCTTTTCTACGGCCGAAGCATAACTTATAGTAACGCCTGTTACGTCTAACACAGGCTTTGTTATGACCACACAGCAGACGCTGCCAGAAGTTATTGGAAATACTCCCCTGATATTTTTACGTCAGATATCCGAACTGACGGGTTGCGCGATTTATGGCAAGGCGGAATTTATGAATCCCGGCGGTTCCATCAAGGACCGCGCCGCGCTTGGCATTATTCGCGCCGCGGAAAAAAACCGCGAATTGCAGCCCGGCGGCATTATTGTCGAGGGTACCGCAGGCAACACCGGCATCGGGCTGACTATTCTAGCCAATGCCCTGGGCTATCAAAGCGTTGTCGTAATGCCACAAACGCAGAGCAAGGAAAAAATAGAACGACTGGATATGTTGGGCGCGGAACTCATACTTGTACCTGACGCAAAGTATAGTGACCCGGAACACTATATCCACATTGCCGAGCAGGTTGCGCAAGGTCGAAAACACGAACCCCACGGCGCCATTTGGGCACGTCAATTCGATAATCCTGCCAATAAGCAAATCCACTACGACACTACCGGCGCTGAGATTTGGCGGCAGACTGACGGTAAGGTAGATGGATTTATTTGCGCGGTGGGCACGGGTGGCACTTTGGCTGGCGTGGGCGAGGCGCTAAGGGAACACAACCCTGCCGTCAAAATTGGTTTGGCCGATCCCGAAGGCTCTTCTCTTTATAATCATTTTACACACGGCGAATTAAAGGCTGAAGGCCGTTCGATCACTGAGGGAATTGGTGTTAGCTTCGTACCGGGTAATCTACAGAGTGTAGAAGTCGATTTCGCTTACCAAATCAGCGATGAAGAAGCCCTGCCGCTTGTTTTTGATTTGCTGAAGCACGAAGGGCTGTGTTTGGGTGGCTCAGCCGCGATTAATATGGCCGGCGCGGTTCGTATGGCGAGGGAGCTGGGACCTGGGCACAATATCGTCACGGTGTTATGCGATGGGGGCGACCGATATCAGAGTAAACTGTTTAACCCGAGCTTTTTATACCAAAGAAAATTGCCCGTGCCCGAGTGGACGGTGGGTAACTTGTCTGAGTAAACTAATAGTCGCGTAACTCCTTGCGTAATATTTCGTGAAATTGCTGCAAACCCACTTCATTAGCGCCTACCAATAAACTCTCATTCGCGCCTGAGTCCATGCCTGCCTGCGCGCCGACGCTGACAAAAATATCCTCTGCTTCAAACACACCGCTGTCGATCAACTCGAACGAACGATTATAGTGTGCGCGGCCTTTGTCATCGGTGGGGTATTCGGGAACCAGCATGGAGTGTACGAAGATGGTTTCTCCAGGTTCCTGCGGGTACAACGTAATATGGCTGGTGTAGTCGGGGTGCATGATAAAAATGCTGTTGGGAAAAATAGTGTAGGAGAAGGTTGCATGCTCGCGCATTAGCCATTCTTCTGGTGGCAGATTAACCGCGTCAAACACTTCATTGCGGCCGACGGCGGAGCGTATATGCGGTCCGACTTCTTCTGTGGCGACAACGCAGTCAGGGAAAAAAGGACCAACCGTGTTCTTGTGCAGTCGCACCACATGATAGCCATCCAAAAACGCATCTTGTATTAGCTTCCAGTTACAGTCTATGCGCCGTACGCTTTGCTTGTAAAAACGCGCCTCGGCAATGCTGAAGGCTTCAAAGTCGGCGCCAATTCCTGCTAGGTGTTCGTCTAAATCCATGCTCTTGGTCGTGGTTGTCTGCAGCCAGATCAAACCGTGTCTAACCTCTGTGGGTAGTGAGACTAAATTCAGTTGGCTCTTGTCGAGGTCTTTAAAACCGCTTTCCAGCGGAATATTTTTCAGTTTGCCGTCCAGCCCGTAAGTCCACTGATGATAAGGGCAGACAAAAGATCGTAGCTGTGTTTGGCCGTCGCCATCCTCAGGCGACGGCCTGGACACCAGACGCATATTGCGATGGCGGCATACGTTCATAAATGTAGCGATGGCACCCGTTTTGTCGCGCACCGTCACTAGTGGCAGGCCGAGGTAATCGTGCACGATGGCGTCGCCGGATTCGGGTATCTGGCTTTCGTGTGCCAACGCCAAAGGCCGATTTAAAAACAGATGCTTACATTCCAGCTCAAACTGTGACCGACTGGTGTAAACCTCGGTGGGTATGCGGTAGTCCATGGGCTCTGGCGGCGCTGCGTTATCTCGCGCACGGTTCAGAAGTTTACCGAATAATGCCAGGTGGGGCTGGGTTTGATCTTTGCTCATGACGCCTATGGTAGCGCCGTGGCACAGTGACAACAATCAAAAAAATGTAAGGAGGTTTGGGTGATGTAGTGTGTCTTAGCGGATTCGTTCAAAGCTCGCTAGTGATTTGCATGCCTCGCACTAAACGCTTTTAGCTGCTGATTATATTGAGCCGCCAATTCACGTAATTGATCAACAACAAAATCGTGTAGCATATCGTCGTCGACATCACCCAGTCTGGCTTCGGCTTCGATGACGAATGCCTGAATTTTTTGCTGTGCCGCTACCATTTCGTGCACAGTCGCCTTGTTGCCGTCCGGTATGGCTAGCGATTCAGTCATCATCAGAAAGTGATGATTAGACGCGGCACTGCCGCTGGAGGGTACGAAGCTTTTGTAAGGTAGTGATACTTTCATCGGCTAGCTCTCCTGCATGCCGTTGTGCTATGAGTACATTGTGAGCGGAAGAGGGCACGTCCTTATGCCCTGAACCGGAGCTTCCCTGAATTCCCGTCTGAACAGAAAACGACTTGGAAGAGACGACTACTTTGTTCAGCTAGCTATCCGTTAGCACTGCAGCGGAACTCTGTCTGTTAGGCCGATACTTCACTGTTCAGCCTTGTAGGGAATTGTCTCGGAAACTAGCGGGGAAGTAAATTCCACGGAAGTGCTAGTACTATAGTGTTATTGGGGTTGGACTTACTCGCGAGAAATACCAGAGCTTCCAGAATACCGCAGGCGATCTATTCATTGCGCTATTGGTTGCGGGTCATAGCCTTGAACCAGTCAATGAAACATCCGCCATCGACCAAACCTGGTCGAGCGTTACTTGTAATTTCTCAGCCTCTTCTTTTTTACCCTGCGCGTTTAAGCTTTGTACCAGACCAAACATAGACCAGCCGTTACGTGGGTAGTGTTGCAAGTCAGTCTTGTA
>JBPCXM010000388.1:0-10361 GCA_051008535.1 Pseudomonadales bacterium
GCAGAGCACTGCAGGTAATAAGCACGGAACAACAGCCATGGTTTATGTACCTCGCGTATTACGCACCACACACACCTTTACAGCCCGCAGCTCGCTACGCGCAACGTTTTGAGGATAGTGAGCGTGGCCGATACCAAGCTTTAAAAGCTCAAGTGGATAGCTCAATTGGCGAGATTCGCCAGCAGCTCGCCACCAGCGGCGAGCTGGAGAATACCATCATCGTAGTGCTGGGCGACAACGGCGGGACTGCTAAGGATTATCCGAGCAACCTGCCGTTTGCGGGAAAGAAAGTTTTCTACAACGAAGGCGGCGTGCGAACACCGTTACTGATGAGTTGGCCGGCGCAATGGGAAAAGCAAAAAACTATTGACCAAGCTGTTAATGTGATAGATCTTCTCCCAACCCTGTTAGCGGCGCTGAATATCGATGTCCCGGAAAATTTGGACGGCGTCAATTTTCTGGAGCCTTTTCCAGAGAGGCATTTATTTTGGTATAGTCATAGTATTTACGGTGACCGCTATAGTGTGCTGTCGGCCGACGGCGGCTGGCGGCTGAATCAATTTTTTGCTCCGCCGTTGCGGCTAACGGCCGAAGCCAACTTTACGCGGACGGATGCGCCAAACGATTGGGCTCTAGCGCCCGAAACAGGAGAAAAACTGTCGCAGGCGTTCGAAAACTGGCGCACCGATGCGACCATCAGCAGCTTACAAGTCGACCAGCGAACCGACATTTCGCAGTCGTATATTCGCGATGCGTTTCGACGCACACCTATAGCTTACAACCATACTTTGGGGCTCGGCTTTCGCGTCAACGGGCGCAACAATACTGCAGAGCAGCAACCCCTCGCCTATCAGCAAGGTTACCTCAGCTACGCTTATAGCCCGGCGAACGAAGAACTGACGGTGGAGGTTGATGGTCAGCAAACTCGCATCAAGGTAGCACTCGAAGAAAACACCTGCCACAGTCTGATCGTGGCGTCCGATTTGCACAAAATCAACATGGTGTTTTTCGAGCGCAGTCTGATAAGCACTCAGACTATTTTTGTTGACGGTCAACTACTTAAGCGCTTTACCTATCACAACCCCCCCATCAGCAAAGCCTCGCCACAAAATGCGCTGGTAGTTAACACCGACAAGCACTCCGCTGCCTACATGCCAGCGACCATCAACCCGGTCATATCAACCAGAACGTTAAACCCCGACACCGTGAGCAGTCAAACGCACCCGGAGCTAATGGCAAGTTGTGATGAGGATCAGGCTGGCGTGCAAACGAAGTGATGCTGGATATACTGTTCCGGCATGTAAAGCTTATCTACCTGCCAACCAGTGCCATCGATAAGTTCAATCGCATGTTCGCGAGAATATAACGCCCATTGTAGCGGCTTGCCTGGATAAGCGTCCCTAAAAGGTAAACCGGATGGCTTCCAACTTCCCTCCTGCTCGCTAGCGATATCTTCAACCAAGCCGTAACCAGTGCCGGAAGGTTCGTCGATATAGAGACTAAAAATAAGCTGGCCGCTATCTCGCATATGCGGTCGAATCACCTTTAGCATATTCACATAGTCGTGAGGCGCAAGATGGGTAAACACGGAAAACAAACAGATGACATCGAACTCTCGACCTTGCAGGGGTAATTCGGTTGCGGCAGTCAGCGGCAGGCCATCAACGTTATACATCTCGTTATGCGTGTTCATGTGATGATATTCGAAGCGCGCGTCGTTGACATGCTGTTGCAGAAATTCGATCATCTCCTGATAAACGTCTATACCGGTGTAGCGTTGCAGCGGTAACTTATAGTCAAGAAAAGCTTGCGTAAACTTTGTGCCACAACCCATATCGAGAATGTCGCTGTTGCCAAAATCTTTTAGGCCGAGTCGCTTGCAGGTAAAGTTGAGCAGTTCACGCCCGCTCTCTACGTATTTCTGTTCGTTCGCCTTCAAACCACCACGCAGCAGCTTGTAAGGTATCTCGAATCTATTTGTTGAACTTGAAACAGTCATTCGTCAGTCATTCCTAAAGCAGAAAGAACAAATTGACAGTTTACCGAAATATGCGCTTGTCCGCTCATGTATCTCGAGAGCACCTAGTTTTGCTGATGCGCTCAATTGAAATGGGGGCTCTATATGCAGCCTGTATTTGAAAAATTGCTATAATGCCCAACAGCAAGTTCCTATTCTAACTTTGCAAACCAACCGCCCCACGAACGGAGAATGGCAATTTGATTATATCCGACGAACCAAGCTTCATTTTCATTGCTGTACCCAAAACCGGGAGCTGCGCCGTAGAGGAAGCTCTTCAACCTTTAATGAATGCCGAGCTGAAGCGCCAGTTTCACAAGCACGTAACCGCGATGCGCTTAGAACGCGAGTTGCCGGCCGAGCGTTGGGAGAACTCTTATAAATTTTCCTTTGTCCGTGAACCCTACGCTTGGATGCATTCCTGGTACCGATTCCGACAGCGCGACGAACTCAAAGATCCCACGAACAAATATCACAGACGCTATACCGGTGATATTAGTTTTAATGAATTTGTGCAGACTTTCTCGTCAAAAGAGCTGATGCTCAAACAAAGTGACGTTATTTCTAATCGAAGTGCTGAACTACTGATGGATTTTGTAGGCCGGTACGAAACTTTGCAATCGGATTTTGATACGATCTGTGAACAACTGAACATTCCCCTAAGGAAGCTGCCTCGGGTAAACGTTACCAAATCGACAGCATCCGGCGAAGATTTTTTGGACGCCGCCGGTATAAAGATTATTAACGACTATTTCAGTCAGGATTTTGAGATGTTTGGCTACACTAAGCGTACTGGCAGCTTAACTTTTAAACGAGCGTCGAGTTCAAGAAATGATGGAGATACTGTATCCACTTCGCCATCAACCCATGTAAATCCCTCATCTTTTCCTCAAGCATAAATCGCGTGCTGTTATTGACACTAGCGGCTTGCCAGCCACCGACATTAACTGTATTCACCGGGTTCCATTGCAGCACGTGAGTCTGCTACCGATTGCTTAATGGCGTAGCTACAATCGACCCTTCAAAATTTCAATCTAGCCATAATCGCCGGTGGCAATACCCGTATTACCAGCATAATGTAGCGCCAAAACCATGGCGCGTAAATCGTCGTGCTTTTCCCCGTTGCAATCGCTTGGCTAATATCCAATGCTACTTTTTGTTTGTCGACCAGCAATGGGCTGCGCGGTAAATGCGCCGTCATCGGTGTATCGACCATGCCCGGCTTGATATTAATAACGCTAACGCCGTGCTCGCGCAGTCTGCCACGCATGCCTTCAAGCATTACGTTCAGCGCGCTCTTGGTCGCGCCGTAACAGTAATTTGATTTGCGACCGCGATCGCCGGCTACCGAAGAAATCACCGCCAACGAACCCGATTTTTGCGCAGCTAACAGGTTAGCCGAATAGTTCATGATAACAGCGGTAGATTCGAGATTGCTTCTCAAGCAGCCCACCAACTTCGCCGCGTCTTGTTCGCAATCGAGCTGCGAAGGCAGTGCGCCATGGCCTATGAGGATAGCATCCAAGCTTTGCGGCATTGCAAGCAGGGATTCAAATAGCGCCTTGGTTTCCGAGTGGTCTACAAAATCGTAACTTTTCTGGCCAAGAACCTCGCCGCCGCGGGCGTCAATATCATCTGCGACCGCCGCGAGTTTATCGGCATCGCGCGCCAGCAGATACAAGCCATAGCCTTGCTGCGCAAGATTTTGCGCGACTGCGTGACAAATAGCGGATGTCGCTCCGAAAATGGCTGCATTCTTTTTCATGGTCTTCGCATTTCATTCATTGGGTCACCCGGCGCCAAAATGTGGAAGAAAACATGGGGTCGCGAAGCTTTTCAAACTCGATCCATTGTGGGTATTGGCGCTGAAATACCGCGGTCGGCATTCGCGCGTCTTTCGCGGGGTAGAGTCGGCCATTGGCGGCCACTATTACTTCATCGAGCCTGCCTAGTAAATCCAATGTAGATGGGCCGCGATTGGGCACATCCACGGCAAGCGTAAGGCCCTCACATGGGAATGACAGCATACCCGGCGACTGAACGGGACCGAAATCTTTCAGCACCGCCAGAAATGAGCCGCTGCCGCTCACGGCGACATGATGGATGACTTGCTTGATGATTTCTCCAGCCCCTTCCAGAGGCACAACAAACTGATATTGGTAAAACCCGCTCGGTCCGTAAATTCTATTCCAATGTCCAACGCCGTCCAGAGGAAAGAAGAAATTCTCATGCCAAAGCAACTGTTTGCGTTTGCGTATCTCACTTGCATAGTACAGCTTATTGAAAAGGGTAACGCTGCTACGGTTGACCAGACCAAATGGCAGTTGAAATGGAATGCCCAACCTATGGCTTGGGGTCTTTGGCTTATTTGCTTTGGGGCTGTCAGTAAATTTGCCGCGGGTAAACAAACCTCTACCGGCATTTTTTGAGTGTGCGCAGTCTACCCAAGCAACCGTATACGGCCAGGAGGAGGATTCATGCGCTAGCTGCAGATATTCCTGCAACCTAGCGAATGGCAAGACTTCGACGTCCATTGAGCCACTTGCAATCGGCAACAAGCGGATTTTAGCCGCCACGATTATACCTGTTAATCCCAATCCGCCGATCGTCGCGCAAAACAAATCAGCGTGATTCTCGGCCGAACATATCAGCCGTTGACCATCTGAGCGTAGCAATGTGAGTTCGGCTACGTGACAACCAAAAGACCCTTGCCCCACATGATTCTTGCCGTGAATATCATTGGCAATAGCTCCTCCCAGGGTAATGAATTGCGTCCCTGGAACGACCGGAAGATACCAGCCCTGTGGAACAGTGATTTGCAGAATATCTTTAAACAGCAGACCAGACTCGCAATGCAGCAGCCCATGCTCGCGGTCAAAGGAGATAAAGCGGTTCAGTCGGCGGGAAGAAAGGGTCGCCTGATTTTCGTTGATACCACTATCGCCATAGCTCCTGCCGTTGCCAATGGGCAGCATGAACTCGGCCTGCACGATAGGAATATCATTAAAACGCCAGTCCTCTTCCACGCACATTTTCGCAGCGGCGTACGGCAGCCTACCCCAGCTGTTTGAAGGCGGGTTCGCTATCATGTTGCCAGTATAACTAACAGCGCCATTACCGCTGCGCTGATATAGCTGAAACTGTCACGTAGGGCGAACACGATAGGGTCTTCGTTGATCATCGCGCGTGAGGCGAGTAACCATATGCGGATAATCCAGCAGAATAGCACCGGAATGACCAGCCACAGAATCTCGGCTTGTTGATAAAGCACCGTGACTTCACGACTGTTTAGATAGAAGGCGAACACGAATACCGAAATAAGCCCGGTCGCAGTACCCATCATCGCCATCAATGATTTGTCTTCCACCCGGTAAGCGCGGCGATGATTTGTTGCCCCCGTTAGCTGCTGTTGTTCAAGCTCAGCGTAACGCTTAAGCATCGCAAGACTCGTAAAGATAAATAATGAAAACGCCAGTAACCAGAAGCTGGGCATGGCATTGGTAGCTGCCGCACCGGCGACAATGCGTAAGATATACAGTAGCGACAATATTACCACGTCGATCGCCAGCATCGGCTTGAATACCAGCGAGTAGCCGAAATTCAGCACCAGATAGCCGACCAGGCAGACAAAGAACTCAGCGCCAATAAATCGACCCAGGAAAACACCAATAACGATTAGAACCGAGGCGATACCAATGGCGTGGGATTTTCTAATTTGCCCGGCGGCTAGAGGCCGGTTCTTTTTTATCGGATGTTGCCGGTCGCTTTCAAGATCCAGAATGTCATTAACAACATAGGTTCCCGAAGCGACCAGGCAGAATGCAATAAAGCCGAGCAATGTCAGCTGTAGATACTCAAGATTTGAATATTGGTGCCCTGCAAATAGACTAACGAACAGCAACAGGTTTTTCACCCATTGATGTGGCCGCAGTAACTTAAGGGCTGCTTTTGTATTGAAGGCTTGACCGTACATAGTGCTAGTTACAGTTAGCTGCGAGGTTTCGCAACAACGAAAAACTGCTTACCTAGCCAGTGCCAGGCCAGTGGAAACTTCAGATACAACCAAACAAAAAACAAAGGAGGGTTCTTGCCATCCGACATGGTGTACGGCATAAACTTTGGAACGCAACGCACAATCTCGAAACCCTGCAATTGTAGTAACTCGCACAGCGACCGATCTGAAATGGGTACATGGTGGTCCCAAAAATCCCAGTAGGCGCCTGGAACCAGGCGAACATTTGGGCCCATGCACATTAGTACGCCATCGGCAGCAAGACAACGCCGGGCCTCTGCAATCGTTGCCTCAACCGCCGCCTTATCCGGCAAGTGTTCAAGGAAGTTACTGGTAAAAACCGTGCCAACTGAAGCTGTTGTCAGGGGCCAACGATCGGCGCAACTTTGATTCAGAAATTGAATATCGCTGGCAAGTTTTTGCTGGCTGTCTGGGTTCAGGTCCATTGCCAACTTGCTGTTGGATTCAACGTTATTCGCAAACTCACCCCATCCACAGCCGATATCGATAACCGGTTTGCTCGGGTCGATATACTGTTGGAAGAAATGTCTGGCAAGAATCTGCCACAGCTTGTTGCGATACGATTCGGAATCGTTGAAGCGCGCGCGATACTGCTGTTGCAGCAATTCCTGATCGTCTGATAATGCCATATAACCCACTAATTTCTAATGCCAGCCAGAACTGTTATATTATGCTTTAAAAGTAAAATACCTGTGTCCAAAATAGCTGGTAACAAGCGGACAGCAAATACCAGCGAAATGTGCAAGCGCGTAAGCCGCTTCGGCATCCATGTTATTGTTAATCAAGTAGTCAGCCAAATAGATGCTCACCAGCCAGGTTTGAGCCAGCGCCACCATGTTCACCGTGAAGAATAATAGCATTTCTTTTGCTGCTGAATGCCGACTGCGGTTAAACACGAAATAACGAGATAGCAAATAGCCCGTGGTCAAGCCGGTAGCAAACGCAAGGACTACCGCTATCTCAAATGACCAGAATAAATTGTATAGAAACCTGCTGCCAAAATTTGCCGCAGCGGCAAAGGTTCCCGCGACCAGAAACTTAACAAATTGTTTCTGCTGCGACGCAGCGACTTGATTCATTGCGCGTACTTGTCTTGTGCTGCCTTTGCCAACTCCTTACCCAGCTTGACGCTTTCGGAAATTGAACGATCTTCGGGGTAGTAGTAAGAAGTGTCGGCAATAATGAGATTGTCGATGCCCGGACTGATTGGCGGTAGCGTTTGCAAAAACTTCGGTGGGCAAATCGGCTGTGCGAAGCGATAACGGCCTGCTTGTATTTTAACAATGTCGGAGATTTGCAATTCCGGGTTAATACGCAATAAATAGCTACGCACGCGCTCAATAAACACGGAGTCGGGTTGCTGGAAATCAGGGTGATCACCCGGCATGTAGTAAGGCGCATAAATGATGTGCTCACCAACGGGGTTCAAATTAGAATATTCGATAAAACCGGGTATATCAATTTCCGGATCACTGATGTTAAGCCAGAAGTATTTGCTCAGTGGCAGGCGCAGCTTGGCCAACACGCACACCACAGCGATATTTTCCACGCTACGGTATTTGTTCAACACCGCTTCGGGTAGATCAGGTACGAGGTCGGCAACGTAGGGCAAAGGTATGGTAGAAACGACAGCATCAAAATGCTCTCTAACTGCCGCCACCTGCACGCCTGTCACACGGTCGTTTGCAAGATGTACTTTAGTAATAGGGCTGGACAAACGTATGCAACCACCCAGCGCGATTATCTTACGTTCGATGGCTTCCAGAAAAGTATCGGAACCGCCTTCGAGATAGCCCATCTGCTCTTGGAAAATGTTTTTGCGTGATGTGCCTACACGTCGCAAACGAGCCCAAATCCAGGCCGCGGACAAGTTCGGCGTGTAGTGGTGAAATTTGAGGTCGAATAAGGGCTTCCACAAAATAGAATAGGCTTCGTCACCTATCCACCGCTTTATCCAGCTCACTGCGTCGACCGAATCCAGCCGTTGCCATGATTTTCTTTTGGTGGAGATGAAAGCCATCAGTCCGTATCTAATTTTTGCAACCAGCCCAAGGCCGTTAAATTTTAGCAGCGCTACCGGATCGCCCCAGTCGTTTAGTCGGTTCTGATAAAAATACCCCATTTTTGTCGGCACCCACTTAAGCTTATGCACAATGCCCAATTCGGCTAGCAAGTCAAAAAGGGGATGGTCGGATTTGCAAATAAAATGATAATAGCGCTCGATCTTAAGGCCATCGAACAGAAACGAGGCCGACATTCCACCAACGACTTTGTCGGCCTCAAAAATAGTCACGTCGTGCCCATCTTTGAGCAGTTGCAAGCCCGCCGCCAAACCCATGGGTCCCGCCCCTATGACTGCTATATTCGCCACAACTAGAACTCGAGCGCCACGTTGCTATAGGTTGAGTCCGTGAATGTAATGGTTAAGGCTTCGCTTAACGGCGTTTGGGTCACGTTAAAAATATTCTCCCAATCGATCACTTCAAAAATATCGTCTGCGGAAAGAGCGTCGAGTTGGCTTGTGGTAAACGGCGGGTCGCGATCAAATATGGCGTAAATTTGCAGCAATATGCGAAACAGCCAGAACGGAATTTTCAGTATTACGCTGCGGCTAGCAGTTGCCCGCTTAATCATACGGATCAGGTCTATGTAGAACACTCGCTCCTTGCCAGTAATGTTGAACTCCCGACCATGTTGGGGCTCCTCAACACAACTCTTAATGATGTGACAGAAATCAGCAACAAATAACGGTTGGCGTAAAAATTTACCGTCGCCGGGTATCGGAAAGATGGGTGTCTTTTGCATAAAGCGTGACAGCCAGCCCAAGTGCTTGCGGTCAAACCAACCAAACATCAGTGTCGGTCGCAAAATACAGTGATTGTGGCTACTTTCAGCAATCAAAGATTCCTGCTCGGTTTTTGACTGCACATAAAGGTCGTTTGCCACCGAATTAATTACGGAAGAACTGACATGAATAACCATGCAGTCCGGGTTAGCAGCCAGAGAAGCAAGAACATTGCGTGTTGCTACTACATTATTTTTGTAAAACTCTTCGGCATCCAGACCCCCTATTTGAGCATGCAATGTAATTACTATGTCCGCCTGTACTAACCACTCATGGGAAAAGCCAGGCTGTGCCAGGTCGGCCTGCAATGTTTCTATATCGGGATAGAGATCACGCAGGATAGCAATATTTTTCGCGTGCTTGTCGATCACTTGGATGTTGGAATAGCCGCTTTGCTTGAGGATGACCACCAGGTTTTGCCCGACAAGCCCGGCGCCACCGGTAATAACAATTCTCTCTTGCATAGACGCGCGCACCTTATTTTGTGAGTTCGTGCAGCGGTCTAGAACTTAGCTTACGTTTAAGGTTGCGCTGCCACTCCAGTGGAATCAAACGTGCGCATTGTCGTGCTATTGGTAGGGCTCTCAATCTCATTAACAGGCTTAGCACACTTTCTCTTCTGCCTTTAGCAGCGGAATTTTCCGGGTCATGGCGCAACAGCCAATCAATTTCCGCGATGTCAAACGGGTCGTCGTTGCGCTCAATTGGTGCGTTAATCGGCGCAGCATAACTTTCCCGGTAATAGCAGTGCGAAGGGTCATCGCCGTGCAATTCATCTCGCCTCCATGCATAGTTGCGCCCTGCATAGCGTACTATGTCGAGCTCAAGAAACTGTGCAAGCTCATCGAGCCAGGTTGCCACGTTATCGAATACTGGAAAAACATGACTGAATGGTCGACCCTCTAATCTCTCCGGAAAGGCCCCAAGATCAGGTGCAATGACGGGTAAGCCCGCGCGCAGGCAGGCGCTCAATGTGTAACTATAGGTTTCAGGCCACTGGCAAGGAAACCAGACACAGTGAGGGTTCAACTCACGCAACAAATCACCGAGCTGGTCTTCCTGATAAGGGCCGTGCGTTTTAATCGCCCCGCTCAACGGTCGGTAAGCGTAACCAATGAGATGAAACTCGATCGGCATGTTCTGACTGGCAGCCAGTTTCGCAACATCGTCGAAGATATCCGCGCCTTTCTCCAATCCTAGCGCGCCGAGCACCACTACGCGTAATTTTTCACCCGATTGCAGAATAGGAATTGTCACTACCGAATCGCGCTGTCCTTGCCATTCCGGATGATAAGCAAGCTGATACTCAATGTCGGAGAAATGGGCCGCGTACAACTTAACCGTAAAGCGGCTAGGCGTGATCACACGCTCAGCAGCCGCGAGTATGGCCCCGGTATATTCCCGCCATTGATTTGCCGACATACCCAATGGCACTGGATAACGCTGCGCGCAATGTGCGTCAAACC